>CAZYJF010000019.1:0-4604 GCA_964647715.1 uncultured Sulfurospirillum sp.
GAGGGGTGATACCATCAGACTAAAAGATACGGCATCAAATAAAGCACTTCTTACAATCGACAAAAAAAAGATGTTTAATGTTCAAGTAGGTATTAAAAATGGTATAAAAAGTGTTAAAATAGAGGATAAGATAGAGTCATTTGATGAGGAGATTTTACACATTTTAAGAGAAAAAGAAGAGAGCAGAAAACAAAAAATAGAAACTAGAACAAAGGAGATCATCAATGGATAATTTCACCAAACTCCTAGAAAATGAGACAGAATCTATCATAGAAGGGTTGATTGGACAAAAACCAGAAGTTAAATTTGTCAAAGAGGATGAGGCAAATGATCAAATCAAAGCTCCTTTAGCCTCCGTATCAATCAACGCAAGTGGAGAAAATGGTGGTAAATTATCTCTAGCTCTTCCTGTATCTTTAGCCACAGCTTTGAGTGATCTTATGCTTGGTGGAGAGGGAACGGAACTTGAAGAGATGAGCAATGATGATTTAGATGCTACAAAAGAGATAGTATCAAATATCTTTGGCTCACTAAGTACTACAATATCAGCCCAACAAGATATGCCAAAACTATCCTTTAGTGTTGAAAATATTGACTTTGTCGTTGAGGGAAATTTGGATCTTAATGGTTTTTTTAAGATATATATTTTTGAAGTATCGATAGCTTCTACTACTGCACAGATGATCTTGGCTGTTGATAAGAGCTTTTTGAGTAACTTTAAAGAAAAAGAGGAAGAAAGTAGCACAAAAAGCGAAAACTCTTATAATCTTAGTGATGATGAGTTGAAAAATATTTCACTCTTAATGGATATTACACTTCCTGTGCGAGTAAGAATAGGAACTAAGGTGATGCTTTTAAGAGATATCTTGAGGATGGATATCGGATCTATTGTTGAGTTAGATCAGTTAGCAAATGAACCACTAGATGTCTTGGTTGGAAATAAAGTCATCGCAAAGGGTGAAGTGGTCATAGTAGATGGAAATTTTGGCATACAAATCACGGAGATTGGAACAGCAAAACAAAGACTCTCACAGCTTAGTTAATTTATGATAATATGCTCTTTATGAAAAAAAGAGTTTTAGTCGCTATGAGTGGTGGGGTTGATTCTAGTGTCGTTGCATACTTACTAAAGAAAAAGGGTTATGAGATAGAGGGTATCTATCTAAAACTGCACGATTCTCCTGCATATCATGAGCAAAATATTAATAACTTAAAAAAAGTAGCAAATTATTTGGATATCCCCTACTCTATTCTCGATCTAAGCGAAGAGTTTAATGAAAAAGTATATATGCCTTTTGTAAATAGCTACATCCAAGGAACTACTCCAAATCCATGTGTCATCTGCAATAGAAATATAAAACTAGGAGCTTTGATAGAGCACAGCAAGAAGATGGGATTTGACCTGCTCGCAACTGGTCACTATGCACAGATAGAAGATGGTTTTATCAAAGAGGCATTTGATAAAAGTAAAGATCAAAGCTATTTTCTTTCAAATTTAAAAAGAGAGGCAATTCCACATCTTCTCTTTCCTCTTGGTGATAAACTAAAAAGTGATGTTAAAGAGATAGCAAGAGATATAAAAGCCTTGGAGTCTATCGCAAAACAAAAAGAGAGCAGTGAAATCTGTTTTGTAGAAAATAGCTACCTTGATGTTTTAGATAAGCACACCAATACAAAGATGCCTGGAAATGTCTTGGATAAAGATGGAAATATTATCGGTGAGCATTTTGGATATATGCACTATACCATCGGTCAAAGAAAGGGTTTTAGGCTCAAAAAAGCTCACACTCCTCACTATGTACTTTCTATAGATCCTAAAAACAATACAATCGTTGTCGGGGAAAAAGATGAATTAGATACCATCTCTTTTATTGTAGATGATTTAAATCTCTTTGTTGATAGAGATGATTTTGAGTGTGAGGTAAAGATACGATATAAAAGTCCAAAAATTCCTGCTCTTTTAAGCTCTAAAAAGGATAAAGCTATTGTGACACTGTTTGACCCGATTCAAGGTGTAGCACCTGGACAAGTTGCTGTATTTTATGATGAAAGTAAAGTTATTGGATGTGGAATTATCAGTAAGGAGAAAAGATGAATTTAGCACAAATCTACGAAAAACTGGGGATATTTTACCTAGGTAAAGAGGTTTCATTAAGTACAAATGAGCCTAAAGATGATCTCTTTTTAATCAAAAGTAAAAACCTAACAACCCATGCAGCCATCATCGGAATGACAGGTAGTGGAAAGACTGGTCTTGGTGTGGGTATGATAGAGGAGGCAGTACTTGATAAAATCCCTTCAATTGTTATCGATCCAAAAGGTGATATGGGTGATCTTCTCTTGGCATTTGATGATTTTGATCCTAAAAAATTTGAACCTTGGATAGATGATAGTGAAGCTTCCAAACAAGGAATTCCTAAAGAGGACTTAGCCAAGAAAATAGCCAATATGTGGAAAGAAGGCTTAGAGAGAGATGGGATAGATGGGGATAGAGTAAGAAGATACAAAAATGGTGCAGATTTTACTATCTATACTCCTGGTAGCAGTGCAGGAATTCCACTATCAGTGCTAAGTAGTTTTAAAGCTCCAGATCCTGAGGTTTTAAATGATCCTGATACTTTTACATATATCTTAAACTCAACTGTAAGCTCCATTTTGGCACTCATAGGTATCAAGGCTGATCCTTTAAAATCCCAAGAGTATCTACTACTTGCTACGATTTTTAAATACTACTGGAAAAAGGGTATATCACTTAGCTTAGAGGAGTTGATTGGTGTGGTAACAAACCCTCCTTTTGAAAAAATAGGAGTTCTGCCACTTCAAAGCTTCTATCCTCAAAATAAAAGATTAGAGCTTGCTATGCTATTAAATAGTGTCTTGGCATCTCCTACATTTGAAGCATGGACAAAGGGAGAGAGTTTGGATATCGACTCACTGCTCTATACCGATGATATGCAGCCTCGTGTATCTATCCTCTCAATAGCTCATTTAAGTGATAATGAGAGGATGTTTTTTGTAACTTTGTTTTTAAATCAATACATCTCGTGGATGAGACGACAAAGTGGATCAGGAAGCTTGAAAACTATCCTTTATATGGATGAAATTTATGGATTTTTCCCATCAACATCCAATCCACCTTCAAAAAATCCTATGATGCTACTTCTAAAACAGGCTCGAGCCTTTGGTATAGGAGTGGTGCTAAGTACTCAAAACCCAGTCGATCTTGACTATAAAGGACTCTCAAATATAGGTTCTTGGTTTATAGGTCGCCTGCAAACCAAACAAGATGTTGACAGGGTGATTGATGGACTTACGAAAAGTGGTGAAAAGGCACTTGATAAAAAAACAATCACTTCAATTATCTCAAATCTTAAAAAAAGAGTATTTTTGCACAAAAGTGTGCATGAAGATGAGATTAGACTCTTTAGCACTAGATGGGTGATGTGTTATCTTAGTGGTCCAATCACAAAAGATGGAATAGCAAGACTTATGAAGGAGAAAAAAGAGCAACTAAAATCTCTTCTTCAATCCTCATCTACAAAGAAGACTCAATCAAAAAACAGTTCTCATGGTTCTAAACCTATCCTTAGTGATGAGATTGACCAGTACTATCTAAATCCAAACAGAGTTGATGAAGATTGTGTTTATGATCCTTATCTTTTGGCAAATGCAACTGTGAAATTTTATGATTCAAAAAGAGGTATAGATGAAGAAAAGGAGATCTATCTTAGAGTTAAGCTTGATGAGAGAGATAAAGATGTAGATTTTAAAAAAGCAGAGATTAATGATGATGATTTTGATCTATATGATATTGAAGCTCTTAGTGAATGTGGATACTCCGCCTTGCCAAAGTTCATACTTGAAGCGAAAAATTTAAAAAAGATAGAAAAAGAGTTTGAAGATTATCTCTACCACAATCAAAAACTAGAACTTTATAGATATCCAAAATTAAAGCTAGAATCTGATCTAGGTGAGGATCTAAAGTCTTTTAAAGTAAGAGCTATCAATCATCTTAAAGAGTTAAAAGAGGAAGAGTTAGAGAGATTAGAGGAGAAGTTTGAGAAGAAAAGAGAAGTTTTTGAGAGAAAACACCAAAGAGCACTAGAGAAACTCCAAAAAGAGGAGGATGATGTCAGCCATGATACGACAAATGCTCTGCTCTCCTTTGGTATGACACTCCTTGATGCATTTACAGGACGAAGTAGAGTCAAAAGAAGTACAACTGCCAAGTTAGGAACTACTCTACGAGGGGCAGGAAGAGTCTATCGACAAAAGGGTGATGTAGAAAGAGCCAAAGAGAGAGTGATGGAGATAGAAGAGGATTTAAAAGAGCTTGAAGATAGTATGGAAGAGTCTATCAATGAATTGGATGAAAAATACAGCATAGAAAACTACGAGCTTGAAGAGTTTTATATCAAACCTAGAAGAAGTGATATATTTGATGTGGAGACAGGACTTTTGTGGAGAGGAGAGGGTTAGAGTAACCCTATCTCTTTAAGGATTGGTTCAATCTCTGCAGCTATTTTGTTTAGCTGTGCAGATAGAAGCTCCATTCCCTGATCTTGGGCATACCACTCCTCTATCTTTTGGACTGCCAAAGACTT
>CAZYJF010000019.1:4704-12569 GCA_964647715.1 uncultured Sulfurospirillum sp.
AATTTTAGGGTTTGGGGATTTTGATTTTTAAAGATATAAATGGACTTTTTTTTGATCTTGATGGGACTTTGATAGATAGCTCAGAAGATTTGGCAAATTCGCTCAATCATGCATTGATGATTACCCAAAAAAGAAGCTTTGATCTTGATACTATACAAAAGTGGATAGGAAATGGAGCAAAAACCCTTGTTCATAGAGCTTTAATTAACGACTTTGATACTACAAAAGAGATTGATGAAAAACTTTTAAGTGATACATTGGAAATCTTCTTAAAACATTACCAAGATAATCTTTGCATTCAAACCAAACTCTATCCAAATGTCAAAGAGACTCTTAAACACTTTTATCAAAGCTCTTATAGACTTGCAATCATTACAAATAAGCCTTATCAATTTGTGGAACCTATCTTAAGAGAGTTAAATATAGAAAAATATTTTAGTATAATTATTGGAGGGGATACTCTAAAGATGAAAAAACCTCATCCCTTACCACTTTTGCATACATTAGAAAAACTCCAACTTAATAAAGATCAAGCGATTATGATAGGAGATTCAAAGAGTGATATTATAGCTGCAAATGAAGCTAATATGCACTCTATTGGTGTAAATTATGGATATACACAAAATGAGGATTTAAGAGATTTTAATCCTAGTGCAATCGTAGAAGATTTTATAGAGTTAAAAGAGTTGATAAGGAGAGATTCATGAGAGTTGCTATTATTGGTGGTGGAATAGCTGGATCTACTATGGCTATGCTTCTTGGAAGAGCAGATATAGATACCAAACTCTTTGAACAAAAAGATTCTCTTATTAGTGGGCCTCCCTTTTGTCATCTTCATGCAGGTGGTAATCTATATCCGGATATTAGTGATAAACAGTGTGTTACACTACTGCATCAATCTATTGACTTTGCAAAGTTATATCCATTTTCTATAGATTATAGACCGACTGTGATTGTCGCTCCTAAGAGTTGTCAAAAGAGTATAAGTGAGTTTTTACCAAGGCTAAATCTCTTAGAAAGTGAGTATCAAAAAGTAGTTAAAGATGATCCAAGCTCTGAAGTTTTAGGGGATTCATCAAATTACTATAGACTCTATGATGAAGAAAAGTTAAAACAACTCTCAAAGAAAAAGAGTCAAAAAACTCCACAAACTTTAGATGATTGGATGATTGAGCCATCTAAAATCATAGATTTTTCACAGGTACAGACTCCTTTGAACATGGTAAAAGAGTATGGGATCAATCTTTTTTTACTCTCAGCTGCATTGGAGATAGAGCTTGATAAACAAAAAAGTATTGATCTTGCACTAAATTCTAAAGTTGAGGATATTAAAAAACAAGGTGATAAATTTATCATTTATTCAAATGGTAAAGAAGAAGAGTTTGACTACCTTATCAATGCAAGTGGCTTTAGAACTGGGATCATAGATGATCTTTTGGGTATCAAAGAGAAGAGAATGGTTGAATTTAAGGCTGCTTATGTAAGTAGGTGGGATGAGTGTCAAACACTCTTGCCTGAAATAATATTTCATGGTAAAAGAGGTACTCAAAATGGTATGGGGCAGTTTACTCCCTATCCACAATCACACTTTCAACTTCACGGTATGAGCAAAAACATCACACTTTTTGAGGATGGTTTGGTAAAGAACGAATCTTCTAGCAGTTACCCAGCACTTCCACAAAAATTCATCAAAAAAATTGACTCGGGTTGGAGTAGTGATTTGGTTGAGTTTAGAACTAAAAAGGCGATAGAGCATATAAGCAGATATATACCAAGTTTCAAGAGTGCCAAAGTTGCTTCAAAGCCACTATATGGTGCCCAACAAATTCCTGGATATGATCCTAGTTTGCGAGTAGCAGAAGTTAGCTTTCCTATGAAAAATTATGCAAGGTGTGAGATCGTTAAAGTCTCATCAGTGGTGGATATGGCAAAGTCAATCTTAGATGATTTAGATATAGACTCAAAGAGACTTTTTTCTCCACTACAAAGCAGTGATATGCAAAACTTAGAGGAGTTAGCAAGAAAAATAGCTCAAAAAAGGGAGTATCCAAAAGCATTGGCTACTAAGCTTATAGAGCAAAAACCATCATATATATAAGCCAGCCAGTAATCACAGTCAATACCATACCCCAAAACACGATCTTTCCAAGAAGTATGTGTTTTGTTGACTTTATTTTGTTTAAGGAAAAGTTTGAATACTTAAAGACCATCCAAGCCCAAAGCAAAAAGGAGCTAATAGCAAAGAATAGATGCACAAAAAAAGTATATTTTAAAGTCAAACTATCATAATATGAACTAAGATAAGCTTTTGCATTTAATTCACCCAAACGGATATCAAGTTCAAGAGAAATGACTGATATCGTTGTCAATAAAAGTAAAAAAATCTGCAAATTTCTATGCAAAAGTACCTTTTGTTTTGAAACAAGATGAAAACTATAAAGCATCAAAAATGGAAGTACTGCAAAATAGACCATCACAGCATCTACGATAAAATCTGATCTTGTACCTAAAAAACCTTGCATTTTTACCTGCTAAATTTGTCAAAAAACCACATAAAGCCAAAAAGCAGACCAGGAGTTTTGATAAACTTATCATCAAACATAAACTCTCTTGCATCTTTAAGTGGAAGATAGACAACTTCTATCTGCTCATCATCAATTCCACCACCATCATTCTTCTTCTGCTCATCACTTACTTTTGCAAAAAAGAGTGTCTGCCTACCACCGGCAAACCCTACTGCAGTATTAAAAGATGTGATCTCCTCTATATCTTCAAGATTTACATCATAACCACACTCTTCATAAATCTCCTCTTTTGCTATCTGCTTTAGAGATTTGTCTTTATCAATCAACCCTGCACAAAGCTCATGAGTATGTCCCTCACCATACTTTAAATATACTGCCGGACGAAACTGTTTGACTAGTATAAAAGCATCTTTGTCTTCATGATAAAGAAGTATTGCTACACTGTCAAAAGTATCAGCAACTTCCCAATCTCTAAGCACTCCATTATGTCTAAAAGTGACCAATTTTGGTTTGATATACTTCCCCTCTTTTAGAGGCTCTATACTTATAATCTCTATTTTATCAGTAGCCATTTTGCAAGTCCTAAAAAGCTAAAAAATCCTACTACATCTGTAATAGTTGTCAAAATAACTGTGCTTCCCACCGCAGGATCGATATTGAGCCTTTTTAAGATAAGTGGTATCACAGCACCAAAAAAACCAGCAGCCAAAAGATTGATAATCATTGATGCACCAATCACAAATCCAAGCATAGGCTTTGAAAACCAAAGAGATGCTACCACACCTAAGATGATAGCAAATAGCAAGCCATTCATAATAGACATAATCAACTCTCTCTTGATGGCCTCTTTTTGGTTTTGTGAATCGATATCTCCAAGAGCCAACTTTCTAACTGTAACTGTTAGTGATTGAGTTCCTGCATTTCCACCCATGGATGCGACTATTGGCATCAAAATAGCCAGTGCTACATAAGCTTGTATTGTCGAGTCAAATAGCCCTATCACCATCGAAGCAGCAATAGCAGTCAAAAGGTTTATAAAGAGCCAAAAAGCCCTCTTTTTTGCAGCACTCCAAAGCTCTTCATCCTCTTCAGCCTCATCATCAACACCAGCAAGGTTATAGATCTGCTCAGTTGCACTCTCTTGGATAACGTCATAGATATCATCAGAGGTAATTCTTCCGACAAGCTCCCCATGATAATTGACTACAGGAACAACAGATAGGTCATGCTCTTTGATAAATTTTGCTACCTCTTTTATATCATCTGTATCTTTTACATACAAACTTTTGTACTCATCTTGACTTTCTTTTACAAAATCTTTATAACTTTGATTAAAATCTGCGACTATTAAATCCTCAAACGGGATAGTAAACATCAAGTTATTGAAACTGCCCACGACATAGACATTGTGTGCATCATCGATTTCGCCATTATCTTTTAACTCTTTTAATCGTTTGATAGAATCTTTTATCACTTCATTAAGATTGGCACTAAAGAGTTCGGTCTGCATGTATGATCCGGCTTGTTCTTCATCATACTGCTTAAGTTTTGTGATTTGAGCCTTATCCTCTTCATCCATAGAAGAGAGGATTTGATCTGCCTTATCCTGATCTATATCTTCAATATCTTGTATTAAGTCTGTTGCATCATCACTATCAAGCTCTTCAAGAACCTCTACCAAATCCTCTTGAGGTAACTCTTCGATAATCTCTTTTAGATGTTTTTCTGGTAGTTCAAGTGCTATATCTCCAAGACAATCATTTGGAATCTCTTTTAGATAATCGTTAAACTTTTCCTCATCACTTGAATAGATAGATTTTAACGCTTTTGCAACCTCTAAAGATGATAGGTTTGTATGTTGTGGATCTTCAAGATACTTATCTAGCAGTGCAATTTGAGCTGAAATATCTCTCTCTTTTGACATATGGCTACCCCTAATTGCTTTTTTCGATATCTTCTAGTGTAAGTAGAGTTTCATTTTTCTTCTTAGATTGTAACATATTTTCAATCTTTTGAGTATATATTTTAACACTTTCTAAAAATGCTCTTCTTTTACTTCCTCTTAAACCTTTAACTATCACTACCTTATATGCAGGATTTATCCATCTGCCATTTAGACTCAAACCAAAATGAAGATGAGGACCTGTGCTTCTTCCTGTGTTTCCAGAATATGCTATCAAATCACCAGTTTTCACTCTCTTTCCTACATAGACTTTAAATCGGCTAAGATGTGCATAATAAGTCTTGTATCCCTCTTGATGTTTGATTATGACAACATTTCCATATCCACCTTTTCTTCCTGCATATATCACTTTACCATTGTAAGCCGCATGCACTGGAGTACCAGTAGGAGTCGCATAATCGATTCCATGGTGAGCTCTGTATCTATGCAAGATAGGATGCCATCTTTTGTTTGTAAATGGAGAAGAGATTCGTTTATATTTACAAGGCACGATAAAAGAGCTTTTTGCATTACTCCTTCCTTTTTCATCGTAGTATCTTCCATCAAGTGCTAAAAATTGATAATATTTTTTCGAAGCAGCTTCAAGCATCGCAGCTTCTATGATGGGTTCTCCAAAAGGTTTGCCTAGTCTTATCTTCTCTTTATAGATGACTGCTAAATGTTCACCCTTTTTTATTTTTCTAAAATTTACTCTCTTTTTAAAGAGTTGCTCAATGGCAATTGCCAAATCAAAAGAGTCACTTTTTTTGATGATCTCTTTGGATGGAATATCGTTGAAGGTGATTAAGAGTCTTTTATTTTTCGTGTGGTATAAGATAGGGATCATCTCTATGGAGTAAGAGCCGTCTAACTCTCTTGAGATGTGAAGTTGGAGTTCATCACTTACAGGAAGCAGTATTTCTATTGCTTTGTTATCTTTATCATAGACTACTTGATACTTTGTAGCCATATTTATATCCATAAGCAGTTTTTCATCTTCTGGGTCTAGCTTATAGTAGAGCTTTAGTGGGATTTTATTTTTTTCCAAAAATGACAAGAATGTCTCGCCAGTACCCCATACTTTTTCAAGCACGACATGGGAGCTTAGATCATAGCCAGATAAAAGTGTAGTAATAGTCAGTAAAACAAATATAAATTTAAGCAAAAACTTTCCTAAAATTGAGTCTTAAAAGTATACTAAAAGTAAATAAACATTGTTGTATAATATCTTAAATTTTACTAAAAAGGTATATTAGAATGCAAAAACTTTTTCTTTTTTTATTTCTAACATTGACATACTTACAAGCTCAAAGTAATTTTGCACAAACTGTGCTAAAAATTGACTCGGTAAATAAGGATCTAGCAACTGCTCATTCAAATGTAAATTTTTCCAAAGGTGCTAGTGGGATAGTGATAAGAAACTTTGATAACGAACATGAAACGATCATAGCAGATGCTTTTGTTTTAAGTGACCAAAATGGAGTTCTTACTCTAAAACTGACTCCTTATGATGGATTGGAGCAGGATGTTTTACCTAGTTATGATATCAAAGCAAAGGCTGGAGATAAGCTTATATTAAATCACCTATACAGTAGAGCCTTGATAATCGCTCCAAATAAAAAAAGCTATGAGCAGATAAAACGAGATTATTCAAATTTTCAGTGGGTACATCCTGATCTTTTCGCTAGTAAACTTGTATCTTCATTCAAGGCAAAACCTACAAAAGAGCAGTTTCAAGAGGAGTGCAAAGAGGATATGATAGGACTTCTATTCTTCGCTATAGGGGATAAGGCTTATATAGTTGATTGTAAAAGTTTTGGGGTACTTGGTTATTCACCAGTTTCACCGTCTCCTACACAAATTACTCCATTTTACACTAGAATCAAAAATGTAAAAGGACGATTGGGTGGACTGTTTGGTGGCGATGAGATAGATGATTTTAACAGCTATTACACAAAGCTACTAGGTGGAAAGTAGATGTTAAAAAAAGAGTATTTAAATGATCTTCAAAAAATTGTAGGAAAAGAGAATATTTACGATGATAAATCACATATGCTCGCCTACTCGTATGATGCAACAAGAGAGCATTATGAGCCAGATGCGGTAATCTTCCCTAGAAATGAAGAGGATGTAAGTCAGATTTTAAGATACTGCAACGAAAATAATATCATCATCACTCCAAGAGGTGCAGGAAGTGGCTTTACCGGTGGTGCTTTACCTAAAAACGGAGGAATCATCTTAGCATTTGAGAAGCATATGAATAAGATCATAGAGATTGATCTTGAAAATATGCTAGCAATCGTAGAACCTGCTGTTATAAATATGGATCTTCAAAAAGCAGTCGAAGCCAAGGGACTTTTTTATCCACCAGATCCTGCAAGTGAACAGTACTCCACAATCGGTGGGAATGTGAGTGAAAATGCCGGAGGTATGAGAGCTGCAAAGTATGGAATCACCAAAGATTATGTGATGGCTCTTAGAGCTGTTAGAGCCAATGGAGACATCATAAGAGCTGGTAAAAAGACGATAAAAGATGTAGCAGGATACAATATCGCTGGTATTTTAACGGCAAGTGAAGGAACTTTGGCAGTCATTACCCAAATCACCCTAAAACTCATCCCAAAACCAAAATTTGCCTCTTCATATATGGCTGTATTTAAGAGTGTCGAAGATGCTATGAATGCTGTTTTTAAGTCCCTTGCTTCTGGGGCAAATCCAGTCGCTATGGAGTTTTTGGACTCATTATCAGTTGCTGCTATCAAAGAGAAACTTGGTGTTGAGCTACCTGAAAATGCCGGTGCACTTCTTATCGGTGATGTTGATGGAAATGTCAAAGAGGAGATCGACTTTCAGCTTGGTACTCTTAAAAGTTCATTTGAAGAAAATGGAGCAATCGATTTTGAAGTAGCAAATGAGGCTGAAGAGAGAGCAAAGATATGGTATGCAAGAAGAAATGTTTCTCAATGTGTTACGATTTATGGAAGTAAAAAGTTAAATGAAGATATCTCAGTTCCAAGAAGTAAACTTCCTGAGGCTTTAAAAGAGATATATAAAGTTGGTGAGAAATATGGCTTTAGTGTACCATGTTTTGGACATGCCGGAGATGGCAATATACATGTCAATGTGATGGTCGATGGAAGTAATGAAGAGGAGCTTCACAAAGGTCATCAAGCCATAGAGGAGATCTTTAGACTTGTAGTAGATATGGGTGGAACTCTTAGTGGAGAACATGGGATTGGACTTAGTAAAGCCCCATTTATGGATATAGCTTTTAGTAAAGAGGAGAGGCAACTTTTCTTGGATATCAAAAGAGCATTTGATCCAAACAATATCCTAAATCCAGGTAAAATGGGTCTATAGGTGTGCGAAAAAAGCTAAAAGATCTAAAAAATTTCTTT
>CAZYJF010000020.1:0-12545 GCA_964647715.1 uncultured Sulfurospirillum sp.
GTTTTGAGAGGTTATTGAAGTGTTCTACTACCTTTTTAAACTCATCACTCTCTTCAGAATCAAACTCATATATAAATATATTAAGTTGAAGCTGTGAAGATAGATCAAAGATTGTCGAACTTATCTTTTCAACACTTTTAGAGTCATTTGTTAAAACTGCACTCTCTTTAATATTAAAAAAACTACCCTTGCCTACTTTTAATATAGGAATTTTAAGAGAGTGGAGTAAATTTGTATGATCTACAAAAAACTCTTCATTACAGATAAGAAGTCCTACCTGAAAAGAGACAACATCATGTTTTAAAAGTTCATCAACATCATATGAATGAAAATCTAACTCAACTTGCATACTAGCTTTGTCGTAAGATTTGATCTTATTCAAAAGTTCCCCATAAACTGGGTTTATAACTCTAAAGATCAATTTATTACTATTTAATTTTGAGTGAAAGATCATAGCATCATCTATAAGCTTATTGATCTTCTCATCACTCATTTTCGACATATCTATAAAAACATATATATTTTCACCAAAAGGTATAGGAAACTGCCCTACTTCTCTATGAATACTCTTATAAACACTCTTTAAAACATTTGGATTACCGACACATACTATCGAATCATTAGGCTCAATCCTACTCTTGTAATCAGCAATTATCAATTTTTGATTTCGATAAATTGCTACAATTTTCCATCTTCTTTGTTCAATATTTGAGATATATCTATAGGTAAATGGACTACCAAAAGGGATCTTAATCTCCATAATCTCACCACGACCCAAACCTACATTTGTCGCATATAAAGGGACATCTGGAAGATGATTTACCAATATATTTGATATAAACTCCCTTGTATCTATTTTTGTGAGTGATTCATCATTGATATCCAATTGCCATCTATCATTTAAAACAATCTGTAAATCACTATATTTTGATCTTATATTCTCATAACTAGCAAGACTATCAGTCTTGTTTGAGAGTATTATCATAGCTTGTGCAAATTCATGACTACCTAAAAGATTGTGCAGTTTTACTTGTGAACTCGGATCAAATTTATATAATAAAAAATGTTCATCCAAATCCCCACATATAACACTATCATCATAATAGACCACAAAAAACTTCTTATTACTTAAATCTATGGTTTTTAATCGTTGCAAAAAGATCTTTGCACTCTCACCACCAAGTAAAAGAAGTATATTTTTCATCTACACCTGCCGTTTTTTATATAATAAAGAGCACTATTTAACGACTCTTCATTCTCATCGGCAAAATCTCTCTCCTTATCATCGACTGCTTTACAAGTAGGCTCAAAACCTTCATCATAATTATCATAATCGGTATTAAAATTTTTCATCATGATAGGGAAAAAGACTTTATCACAATACTTAATAGGATACATTCCATAAGGCTTACCATATGTTCTATCTCCTACAATGATCACATCCATATTATTCTCCTTTGCCCTTAAAGCTGAGATCACTGACTCACTTGCAGATGCCGTATTAGCAGTTGTAATAACAAAAACTCTTTTTAAATCTAAAGCATTTTTAGCATATCTGTCAAAATATGAATCCTCATTATACTGACTATATTTGGAGTTAAATACATGGTGTTGAAATATATGAGAAAAACTCTTTTTGCCACTTATGAGAGAAGCTAAATGTGTAGCAATATCGATATTTCCACCACCATTATATCTAAGATCAAGTATCAATTCATCAACACCCTCTTTTTTAAATTGTCCAAATACTTCATCTAAATCTCTTTTAATATTCTCCCCTATAAATGAGTTTAAGACGAAATATCCCACCTTTTTATCGCCAAGATCAAAGATCTTCACATTTGATACCTCTTTTTTCAAAAAGCTCTTTTCATTAAGGGTAACCTCTCTAGTTTTATCTTTAGATATCACTGCTAATCTAATACTTTTGTTATCATCACTCTTATCTATAAATTCAAGTCTATCAGATCTTCTTATTCCTGCATCAAAAGCTGGTGAATTTGGTGCTACATATAAAACTCTAACCAAATTATTCTCATCCAAATCACTCAATATCCCAAAATCATTCCCCATATCACTCTCAAACACAGAATCATAAAGACTCAAATCCAAGATAAAAGAGAAGTGATCTTTTTTATTTTTAATCACACTCAAGAGCTCATCTTCACTATCAA
Source organism: uncultured Sulfurospirillum sp. (assembly GCA_964647715.1). Classification (GTDB taxonomy): domain Bacteria; phylum Campylobacterota; class Campylobacteria; order Campylobacterales; family QNZT01; genus QNZU01. Next base: position 2,175 of record CAZYJF010000020.1, read on the forward strand.
ATCTACTTGCATCCAAGCCCCTAGGAACTTCCAAAGCCCAATAGTATGAATCTTGCATAAAATCATATATAAATCTATTTCTACTAGCTTGATCGCAACTATCTAACTTTGCATCCAAAAATGAAGGTGCTTTATCCTGAGCTACTTTAGCTTCACTCTTTTTTGAACTTCCCCCACAAGATATGATGGAAAATGATAAAACAACTCCAAAAATAATCTTAAAAACTTTTTGCACTTTTACTCCTTTGTATCTTCTAGTCGTATCTGGACTGATCTTCTATGAGCATCTAACCCCTCAATTTTTGCCAAAAGTGCCGCAGCTTTGCCTATCTCATAAATACCATCTTTGCTCATACTGATGATTGAGGATTTTTTCAAGAAATTCTCTACATTTAGTGGAGAGAAAAACTTTGCACTTCCCCCAGTTGGCAAGGTATGATTGGGTCCAGCAATATAATCACCAATAGCCTCAGGAGTATTCTCTCCCATAAAAATAGCTCCTGCATGTTTTACCTTTGGAAGCAAGTCAAAAGGGTTTTCAACCATCAACTCAAGATGCTCAGGTGCTATCTCATTCATAAGATTAATCCCCTCTTCAATACTCTCTACTACGATAATTGCACCTCTTTTTTCTATCGACTCTCTTGCAATTTGCTCTCTTGGCAAACTACTAAGATCACTCTCTATTTGTTTGCTAACACTCTTTGCCAAATCATGAGAATTTGTAATCAAAATAGAACTTGCCATCTGATCGTGTTCTGCTTGAGAAAGCATATCTATACTCAAATATTTCACATTAGCACTCTTATCTGCAATGATCCCAATCTCACTAGGTCCTGCTATCATATCGATATTTACATCACCATAGACTAGCTTTTTAGCAGTAGCCACAAAGATATTCCCTGGACCACTAATCACATCTACTTTTTTGATACTTTTTGTACCATATGCCAAAGCTGCAATCGCACTAGCCCCTCCAACCTTATAAGCCTCTTTAATTCCACAAAGATGTAGCGAAGCTAGTAAAAGCTCATTTAACTCTCCATTTGGAGCTGGAGTAGTAACTACTATCTCTTCAACACCAGCCACAATAGCTGGAATCGCATTCATCAAGAGTGAGCTAGGATATGCTGCCTTACCTCCGGGGATATAAAGACCTGCTCTATCAACAGCGCTGACTTTTTGACCAAGAGCTGATCCATTTTTTTCAAACTCCAACCAAGATTTTGGTAACTGTTTTTGATGATAGGCATAAATTCTCTCATATGCAAGCCTAAGTGCAGACTTTAGATCAGCATCTAAATTATCATACGCTTTTTTCATATCCTCTTCTTCAATCTTTAAAGAAGTTCTTGCATCCCACTTATCAAACATCTCTATCTGCTCAAAGAGTGCCTCATCACCTCTATCTTTTATCTCTTCAATGATAGAACTGACTATTTTTGTCGCATCTTCAATATCTAGTTTTGATCTATTTAGAAGTTTTTCAAACTCATCTTTAAAATCCAAAGCTCTACTATCTAAAATCTTCATTAAACTCTCTTTCATATCGTTTTTTCATACTGACATTTCCAAATAGTCCACCTTGATGAATATATAAAATCTTAGAATCAATCATATCGATATTTTCAATCAAAGCCAACCACCCTTTGGGATCATAAAGCAGATCAAACTCAATGCCTGTACACTCTTTTAATTCTATCCAAATTTGTAAAAATTCTCTATAAAGATGTCCAAAATAGTACCTTTTTTTAGTATCTAAAATCACTGGATATCTCTTTAGATTTGGCTCCAAACTTAAAAACTGCTCCCTTAAGTACTCCACTCCTCCTACAACTGGCGAGGTATATACTTTTATATCTAAATATTTTTGCAGATAAAGGGCAGTTGTACCGGTTCCTGAGGGGAGAAAAACCGAAATATTTTCACCCTTTATATCCTCTTTAATCTCATCTGCAAGTATCTTTATACCCTCTTTTGCACCTTTAAAAGCTCCACCCTCTTTTATAAAGAGTTCATCATCTTCAAAATACTTTGGGTAATCCCCTTCAATGACTCTCATTCCATTTTTCAAAGCCTCTAGATAGTTTCCATGAGGATTAACTTTAAGATATGAAGGAATGTGTGATACATAATAATCAAAGTCCCAAGACTTCATCTTCGCAAGAAAGGAGAGTGAATACATAGCATTTGATTGTATTGAACCATGAGAGATAATCTTTTTTATATCCGGTAAATCTTTTTTCAAAAGTGAGTAGAACTTTCTAGCTTTATTTCCACTAAAATATGGGTGAGTTAAATAATCTAATTTTACAAGAGATTCAAGCCCTTTAAACTTGACTCTCTTGATTGGAGTTTTTTTAATTTCTATCAATACAATTTAGATCTAAATAGGCTTTTTTGAGTCTTTCTACCATAGATTTTTCACCTTCTCTTAGCCATTTTCTAGGATCATAGTAGTTTTTGTTTGGTTTATCATCACCCTCAGGGTTTCCTATCTGGGATTGTAGATAATCTCTATTTTTAGCTTCATATTTTCTCACTCCATCCCAAAAAGCCCACTGAGTATCAGTATCGATATTCATCTTTATTACACCATAATCTATAGCTTCTCTAATCTCTTCTAAGCTACTTCCACTTCCTCCATGAAAGACAAAGTTAACTGGTTTTTCTTTAGTAGCTAGCTTATTTTGAATATACTTTTGTGAATTATCTAAGATCTTTGGCTCAAGTTTTACATTTCCAGGCTTATATACTCCATGAACATTACCAAATGAAGCAGCAATAGTGAAGTTATCACTAATAGCACTTAACTTTTCATAAGCTTCACAAACCTCTTCTGGTTGAGTATAAAGAAGTGAATTATCTACATTTGTATTATCTACTCCATCTTCTTCTCCACCAGTAATACCTAGCTCAATCTCCAAAGTCATTCCAAGTTTATCCATTCTCTTTAGATAATTTGCACAAATCTCTAGATTCTCTTCCAAGGGCTCTTCAGAGAGATCAAGCATATGAGAACTAAATAGTGGATATCCATATGTTTTAAAATGCTCTTCACTAGCATCTAAAAGTCCATCAATCCAAGGAAGTAATTTTTTCGCAGCATGATCTGTATGCAAGACAACAGGAACTCCATAAGCCTCGGCCATAGTATGGATATGTTTTGCACCAGAAATCGCACCTAAAATCGCAGCTTTTTCGTTTTCATTGCTAAGACCTTTCCCAGCATAAAATGATGCACCACCATTAGAAAACTGAATTATCACAGGTGAGTTGACCTCTTTTGCTGCTTCTAACACTGCATTGATAGAAGAAGTTCCCACCACATTAACTGCAGGTAGGGCAAAGCCCTCCTCTTTTGCTATCTCAAAGAGTCTGTTTAACCTATCACCATAAACGACCCCAGCATCTATCTCATCTAATACTTTTCTTGACATATTTTGAACCCTTATTAAATTATTTTAACTTAATATCGGCTTTTTCTTTTAACTTTTTAGCGATCTCTTTCATATGCTTTTGAAAAGCTTGAACTTTTAATGATTGTTCGATATTTGCCTTAGCTTTTTCCAATGGAACTGTCTTTGAAGCTTTTTTATCCTCTACATAGATCACATGATAACCAAACTGAGTCTTAACAGGAGTTTTTGTAATCTCTCCCTTATTTAGTTTAAATGCTGCATCTGCAAAAGGCTTTACCATCTTAGTTCTATCAAACCAACCAAGCTCTCCACCATTTGGACCACTTGGTCCCACAGATTTTTTAGCCGCCAATTTTACAAACTCACCCTTTAAATCTTTTGCTTTTTTTAGCTCATTTATGATCTTCTTAGCTTCAGCTTCTGTTTTTACCAAGATATGCTTTGCTTTTACCATCTCTGGTTGTTTGAACATATGAGAGTTTTTATTATAAAAATCTTTGATATCTTTATCACTTACTTTAACTTTTTCAAACTCTTTTTTCATCCATATCTCAAGAGCCAAATCCTTTTTCATCTTCTCTAAAGTTGATTGATAAAGAGGATCTTTTTCGATTCCTGACTCAACTGCTTTTTTAGTTAAAAGCTTTTTTTCTACAGCTTGTTCAACTATCTTTTTTTGCTGATCTTTTGGAAGTGTTTCAAACTTCACTCCAGGAGCCACTGCTAAAATAGCTTTTATATCTGTATCATCTATATTTTGACCATTCACAGTTGCATATGTTTTTGCAAACAAAGAAGTTGTTATCAGCGAACTTGCCAATAGAGTAGTAACTAGTAATTTATTCATTAAATTCATCCTTTTTTTTAATTTTCAATCAATACTATATCATTACTTCATTAACAAATCATAATACTATTTTAAATTTTGCTCCCACCTTCGTATTTTCAACGAGCAATTTACCACCACAACTCTCCTCGATGATAAATTTTGACATATATAGTCCTAGTCCCATCGATTCACTGCTGTTTTTGGTAGAGAAGTATGGCTCAAATATTTTTTCAAGATATTTTTCATCAATACCTCCGGCATTATCTCCAATCTCGATCACTGATTCAAAATCATCCTGATAGGATTGTATATAGATCTCTTTTTGAGGCACCCCTCTACTAACTAGTGCATTTACACTGTTTTTTATCAGATTCAATAGCACTTGAGTCACCTCATTTGGATAAGTTAAGATCTCTTTTTCATCACCTATCTTTTTTATCACTTCAACATTCTCTTTAGCGAGTAGTGAAGATGAAATAAATAAAGATTTTTCTATGATTTGTTTTAGTGTAGTTTTGACCTTTTTCTTTGTCGGCTTAAAAAAGTTGGTAAAATCATCTATGGTTTCAGATAAATGAGATACATATTTTTCAATATTTTGCAAAGACTCCATGATATACTTCTCATCCCAATTACCAAGCTCAATCTTTACTTCCATTCCAGTAGCTGTAGCTGAAATGGCACTAAGAGGCTGTCTCCACTGATGAGCTATAAGTCCTAGCATCTCACCAAGTTGTGCAAGACGATTATTGTGTATCATCAAAGACTCTTTTTTTCTGATATCTCTAACACCCTCATTGATCTTATAAGTTAATTTCTTATTTAATACCTCCAACTCATTTGATGAGAGTCTAGCTATATGAGTGAGGGTTTTTATCGTTTCATAACTTGAGTTGAACTTTGAGTCATATCTTTTTAGATCACCTCTTTTGCATCTTATTTTTTTATCTGATTCACTAAGAGCTAAAAGAGTAAATGTATGACTCATAAATAGTGAAGTATCTCTATCACAAAAGTATTCTCCAACTCCATAAAATCCGACAACTGGAGCAAATTTCCCGACTATCTTTATCTCTTGACGACTAATATCCTTCATAAATAGTTCTCTAGAGATGGAACTATATACAAAAAAAGTTTCAACTTTTCTCCCATCAAGTTCATCACAGATCAAATGAAGATCTTTTTTTGCACTCTCCAAATCAAAAAATGACAATCTTAACTTCTCATCCTTTTTTATATTGGTCCCAAAAAGTAGTGTTCCATCACTCAATACATCTGTCACTTGAAGGCTAAGAAAAACTCCTTTTCTCTTTGTCATAAATGGAAATTCCAAAGAGTAATATGGGATCTTTTGAATATTTGATTTTTGAAGATAGTGTAGATAAACTTTTGAAGCTATATTGTTATCAAGTGATATTAGCCTATTTGTCTCACAACTACTAACACTAAACTCCCTAGAAATTGCACTTTGATTCTCTTTATAGAGATTAAAAGCACTCAAATTCTCTCCAGCCAAGCTAACTGCAACAAAGCCATCTTTTATGATCTTATCTTTATAAATGATATAACTATCAAACTCTTTATCGATATTTGCTCCAACAGCCCCACAAATGACAGCTTCATCAATATTTGATTCGATACCTTTTAAAAATCTTTGCATATTAATATCTTTCATCGTACTGTAAAGGATAATAGCTTTAGAGTTTTCTTGATGAATTTTCTTGGCTAAAAGTTTTCCATCATCAAAGCTGTTATCACTTCTACTTTGACTTGATGCTAAGACAAAAGAACTTTCAAAAATAGTAAAATTGATAGTAGTATCATCTTTGAGTGTTTTTGCATCAAAAATTTGTGCACTGCTACTTGCACCTACAATTGTCGCATTTTTGAATTTTCTATTTAAAAAATCCAATAGTATCTTTAAATCTTCAACTTCACTAATGGTACTAAAAATTTGAATTAAAAGTTTTGAAGAATCAACGATAGAGTTACTTTGCAAAAAATCATCAAGTTTTTCTATTGTCCTATATCTTGCAACGAAACTCTTCATCAAAAACACCCTTAAAGTTAAAAATCTTAAACAAAAAGGTGATTATATAAAATTTTTTATAATAAATGGCTATTTGTTTTATACTATTTTTGTTTTTTTATCTAGCCCTCTAATTTGACTACATATCCCTCTACATATCTAGATATCTAATCAATCCCTTGCTCAACTTTCTAAAAGGTAATATTTTTGTACCACCATTTTTCATCTTAAAGAGTTTTGCATTTGTCTCATTTTCAAAAGGGATCAAATCATCTCCATGAGGTCCTACAACATGACTTCCAAAGAGATAGCTTGCCTTTTTAGCATCAACTTTTCTGCCATTTAGATAATCTTGCACATACAATTTGCTGATATTGCTATCTAAAACTTTCTCTTTCATAAAATATGCTTGATGATAATATACATTCATCATCGATTTTACAGAGGAGAAAAAAACCTTCTTGCCACTTTTTTGCTCTGCTTCACAGATCCATTTTGGATACTTTTTTAGTGGAAGAATATAGACTGGATCAGTAGCATTATTCTCACTTAGTTTAATATCTCTTGCAAATGAAACCACACAAATAAGTGTAAAAAGTAATACAATTTTTTTCATAACAACTCCTATAACAAATCTTTTCTTTTAAATATCAAATATCCCAAATAGGCAAATACTCCACCCAAAATAAGAGGATAGACTACAGTATAAATGATTAAAAAATGTGAACCTAAACTATCAAGCAGATAGTAAGCAACAGGACCAATCACACTAAGTTCAGGATCAAAAAGTGAAATCGCTCCGATTCTAAAAACCTCTATAGGATTTAACATCGCAAGCGAAATTATTAGCTCATCATTTACTCTATTTTGAAGCATAAGAGCAATCAATGCAATATCGATAAATCCAAGTAAAAATATCCACACCATAAAGGAAACCCCAAGTGCAATATCTACACTCTTAACCAATGATGAAATAAAAAATGAAATCCCCAAAAAGGTAAAACATAGACTAAATAGTATAAGAGTATATAAAAATATCATACTCCAAGGAGTAGCCGCCCCTTTAAAAAGACCAAAGATAAGAGCCATCACCAAGGCTAAAAAAACTGGTAAAAAAACAGTTAAAAATCTTCCAAGCATCTTTCCCCAGTAGTAATCTCTCAAAGATACAGGAAATGATAATATATACTCCAAAACACTACTCTCTCTATCACCAGAAATAGATTTTACTGTAGTAATTAGTATAAAAATAGGGAGTATGACAATAGTCACCTGTATAAAGATAAGTAGCATTCTACTAAGTCCTGTAAATCCCATCACAACTGCGTCTGATACTCCTGTGATAAAAAAAAGAGCCATCAAACCACCAAAGACTATCGCGTAGATATAAAACCACCTGCTCCTCAAAGACTCTTTTACATCAAGATAGGCAATTAATAGCAGGTTTTTCATAAGCTGTTCACCTTTTTACTGTTTGCTTTTTCTATCTCAAAAATCTTTTTTTTGATATTATCAAAGTCATAAAGAGTCTTATTCTTTGGAGCATCACCTTTACTATATGCACCAAAACCATAAGCCATAGGGGTGATAAGATCATCGACATACTTTGCCTCTTTGGCATCTATCCAGCTGCCACTCTTTGCATCTATAACATAAAGCTTAACTCTACTTAGAGGTATATTCTCCTCACTAAGCCACAAGACGGCACAGCCAATATCATCAAATTTATATACTCTTTTTGTTTTGATATCAATTGCTTGTGATGCAAACTTTCTATCGCTTATAGCCATTTTACATCTCTCGCACATATCTCTATCCCAGTGCATCTTAGCAACACCACTACCTTTTGTCTCACATCCACTAAAGAAGAGCATGGTACTAACAAGAACTACTAAAAGATAACTAAACCCTCTCATCCTCAACTACCTTTCCTAAATCCAAATAGATTACTCTATCAATCAACTCCTTTAACTCTTCAATCCTGTGAGTGATAAAAAGAGTCGAACAACTCTCATCAAGTTCATTTAAAAGTTCATAAAATTGCTCCCTACCCTTTGGATCTAGATTTGCCGTAGGCTCATCAAAGATTAAAAGTCTGCTCTTTTTACTAAGAGCAATAGCGATGAGGAGTTTTTGTTTCATTCCGCCAGAGAGTTTAAAAAATGGTTTTGAGAGGTTATCACTCAATTGAAGATCTAATCTTTTTGCTTGATTAAAGATCTCCTCTTTATTAATATTTGAACTTTTTGTAACATACTTAATCAACTCTTCAATGCTTAGTTTTATCGGAGGTGGTAGTTGTGGAATAAAACCTATCTCTTTTAAGACTTCAACCCTATCTTTAAGAGGATCAAATCCATTTACTTTAATACTCCCTCTCTCAATATGATAAAACCCCAAAATTGCTCTAACAAATGTACTCTTCCCAGCTCCATTTGCCCCAAGCATTGCGATATGTTCACCACTATCAATCGAAATGGATACATCATCCAAAACATTTACACCCATAAATCTCTTGACTACATTTTTGGCATCAACAATCATACCAAATCTTTTAACCTAAACTCATAATTATAAGCATCAGTATGACATACATCAAAACATCGTCCGCAAAGTGTACAATCACCATTGACTATGATCTCACTTGTTTTTCCCTTCTCTTTCCTCTGCTTATCATGTTTTGCTTTTGTAATTTCCAATACATGATCTTCAAAACAAGCTTTAAGACAAGCCCCACAGTGGTCACATTTGTTCATATCCCACTTCACCTTTGTTAAGCTAGTCCAACCAACAAAGTTATAGGTGGTACCCACTGGACAGATATATTTACACCAAGCCCTACGAGAGTAAAAAATTTCAAAAAGCAAGATTAAAAGTACAAAAATTAGAGCTAAACTCTCTCCATAAACGATAAATCTACTAATAATTCCTATAGGATTTATCACCTCAAAGACCAAATACCCAGCAATCGCAGCAGCAGCTAGAAAAATAGCCCAAAAGATAAATCGAATATTTGGATTAAATTTTCTCTCTTTAATAATCTTCTTCTTAACCAATCTATAGTTAATGTACTCTCCAATTTCACTCAAAAGCCCATAAGGACAAACCCATGAACAGTAAGCCTTTCCACCTACGAAAAAATAAAAAATCAAAAGAGTCAAACTTCCAATAATGACATTTGTATGTATTTCATGTGTGGAAGCAAATATCTCCAATGAAGTAAAAGGATCAATTAAATGAAATCCAAGTAATCTAGATCCATTAAGTGTTCCCTCTAGAAATTGAATATCTAAAAAAAATGAGAGAAAAAAAGCAAGATTGATGAGAATGATACTAATCCACCTCCAAGCCCTGATAGTGAATCTTCTTTTGCCATCTCTGTTCTTATAAGTAAAAGTAGATAAGAAAGAAGAGTTTACTATCTCTTTAATACTTGAGTTATACCTATCCATTTTCCCCTCCTTGATATGCTATTTTTGAGCCTCATCATACTTCTTCTGAAATGTTGAAATCTCATCAGCCAAAGACTCTAACTGCTCTTCATCCATATTTCCTAAAAGTCCATACATCACATAGTTTTTTCTCTTACCAGATTTAAAGTCATGAAGTGCTTTTAAGATAGTCTCTTTATCTTCACCTATCAACTTTGGTCCAATAATTCCCTGACCCATATTACCATGACAAGAAGCACATCTTTTTTTATAGAGTGGACTAACTTTAAATAGAGCTATATTTCCTGCCTTTTGTTTTAAAGCTGCAAGTTTTTTCTCAATCTCTTTGTTTTTTGAACTATTATCTGTGTTTTGAACAGTTTTAGTAACCGTAGCTTGTGAGTGCTTAACTTTTGCACCACCAAGTTTTGTATCTTCCATAGCAGTTTTTTCTATCATTGAAGAAATATTATCCAATTTATGAACACTCTTATCTAAATTGACCATATAAATAACTGCCCAAAGTGCCAAAGCAGTCGCAACTGCTGCTATAATATGTTTAATCATTTTCCATCCCTCATTTTTCTTATCTCTTTATTAAATTGTGCTATCTCACTAGCAATACTCTTTAATTTTTCATCATCTATTTGTGAAACTAGC
>CAZYJF010000021.1:0-12541 GCA_964647715.1 uncultured Sulfurospirillum sp.
TCATCTCATCCACATCTCCAGCTCTTTGAACCACATCGGCAGTATCTCCACCACCGACAACTGTAGTAGCATGAGATTCAGCTATGTAGTGACTCATCATCACACTACCCTTGCTAAATTTATCCATCTCATAAACACCCATTGGACCATTCCACAAAATCGTCTGAGCATCATTTAAACATTCCCTAAATAGTCTGTTTGTAGCTGGTCCCACATCAAGCCCCATCCACTCTTTTGGAATCTCTTGAATAGGCAGATACTTGATAGTAGCATCTTCACTAAACTCGGATGCAGCAACCACATCAACAGGAAGGTAAAACTTCACCCCTTTCTCTTTTGCTATACTCATGATCTTCTTAGCATCCTCTATCAAATCCTCTTCTACTAGAGAATTACCCACTTCGTGACCTAGTGCTTTTAGAAAGGTAAATGCCATACCCCCACCAACGACTAATTTATCAACTTTATCGACAAGATTTAGCATCGCTTCAAGCTTTCCGGATACCTTACTACCTCCGACAACTGCGACAAAAGGACGAGATGGACTTTTTATCATCTTATCAAAGAAATTGACCTCTTTTTGCATCAAAAATCCAGCAGCCTTTTCTCCCTTTTTGAAGTGTTCAGGAAGTGCAAAGATTGAAGCATGTTTTCTGTGACTTGCTCCAAAAGCATCATTGATATAGACATCAGCCATAGAAGCAAGTCTTGAAGCAAACTCAGAATCATTAGCAGTCTCTCCGGGATTGTATCTTAGGTTTTCAAGAAGCAGTATCTCTCCCTCTTGTAGATTTTGAGCCAACTCTATCGTATCATCACCCACGACATTTTCTGCCATCTTAATTTCCATCTTCAACAGTGAGTGTAATCTTTTCGCAACTGGTTTTAGTGAATCTTTCTCATCATTCCACTCTCCAGCTTTTGGTCGTCCAAAGTGAGATCCAAGAATGATCTTACAATCTCTATCAAGACAGTATCTTATAGTAGGAAGTGCCGCTCTGATTCTTCTATCGTCCGAAATATTACCAAACTCATCTTTTGGTACATTAAAATCGCATCTTATAAAGACTCTTTTATTATCTATATCTATGTCTCTTATCGAAAAAATTTCCATCTTCTTCTCCTACTATGCTATGTGTGCTGCCATATCTATGAGTCGGCAACTATATCCCCACTCATTATCATACCAAGCCATCACCTTGACCATATCATCACCCATCACCTGAGTTAAATCACTTGCTACAATAGCTGAAATCTCACATCCGATAAAATCAGAAGATACTCTCTTATCATTATCAAGCATAATATATCTGCTCATTGCACCCTTGGCAGCAGCTTCAAATGCAGCATTTACCTCTTCTTTGCTAGTCTTCTTTTTTACCAAAACATTTAGATCGATCATCGATACATTTGGTGTTGGAACTCTAATAGCTTGTCCGTTTAATTTACCATTTAGGTGAGGCATCACAAGACCTATCGCTTTAGCAGCTCCAGTAGAAGTAGGGATCATATTCACAGCAGCTGCTCTTGCTCTTCTTGGATCTTTTGAGTGCTTTACATCAAGGATATTTTGATCGTTTGTGTATGAGTGACAAGTAGTAATCAATCCCTTTTCTATCCCAAAAGCATCATCTATCACTTTTGTTATGGGGCCAAGTGCATTTGTAGTACAAGAGGCATTTGAGATGATCTTTTCTCCATCATACTGATCTTCATTTACACCCATCACAAATGTAGGAGTTGCTTTATCTTTAGCTGGAGCTGAGAAGATAACCTTTTTGATGCCTTTATCAAGATATACTTGTGATTTCTCCTGAGTATAAAAGACTCCTGTACACTCTAGAAGAACTTGGGCACCATATTTGGCAAAGTCTAAATTGTTCGGATCTCTATCATTTAAAAACTTCACCTTGTTTTTACCAATCTGCATATAATCATCTTCTAGTATCTCAACATCACCATCAAATGTACCATGAACACTGTCATACTTTAGAAGATACTTTGTCATCTCTCTATCTGTTGTATCATTGACTGCTACCAACTCTACATCATCTCTCTTGTCCAAGATTCTTGCCACACATCTACCTATTCGACCAAAACCAGTAATCGCAACCTTAACTGCCATTAAATGCCCCTTTTTAAAATAATTTAAATTTTAGTATAATATCGTCAGAAGTTAATATATATTTAACATTATAATTTAAAAAACTTTTAAAAGGTTTAAATGAAAGTAGCAATTTATGGGGGAAGTTTCGATCCTCCCCACATCGGTCATGAGGAAGTAATCCAAAAAGCCCTTCAAAACCTCGATATAGAGGCACTCTTTGTAGTACCGACTTATCTAAATCCCTTTAAAAAAACTTTTTTTGCATCAGAAAAATTAAGATTTAAATGGGTAAAAAAGTTACTCTTACCATATCCCAAAGCTAAAATCATCTCCTATGAAGTAGAGCAGAAAAGATCAGTTCCTACAATCGAAACAATAAAATATCTTAAATCGAAATACGATTTAGATAAAATATATTTAATAATTGGTGCTGATAATCTAAAATCTCTAGATCAGTGGAAAGAGTACGATGAGTTAAAAAAACTTGTCCATTTTGTTGTAGCTACAAGAGATAAAATATCGATACCAAAAGATTTGCAAAAACTTCAAATAAATGCTAATATCAGCTCAACTGAACTTAGAAGCGATCCAAAAGTTGAGTTTTTACCAAGATCAATCGCTGATGAAGTAGTGAAGTACTATAAAAAAAGGAGTAAAATGAACAATACCATAGATCAAATTATCAAATTTTTAGATGAGAAAAAGGCAGAAAATATTCAACTTTTTGATATGAGAGATAGAGATTATATAGTAGATGATGTGATTATCGCAACTACTCTAAACCCAAAGCATGGGCTATCCCTAGTAGATCATCTAAAAAAAGAGATAAAAAATATGGGAGAAAAGATACTTGAAATCGAAGAGAGTGATGAGTGGAGTGTCATTGATCTTGGAGATTTACTTATACATCTAATGTCTCCTGAATATAGAACAAAATACAACTTAGAAGAATTTCTATCTCAACGGGTCGAGAAGAAAGGATATTGAATTATTCAATAATATAAATAAAATCTATTACTTTTTTATATAAGCACAATATGATATTATAATCCATAAAAATTCATTTATAAAGGTTTTATATGGCATTTTCTCCAGAAAATAGACAAGGAACGATATCTGGTATCATATTTGTTGCTATCTTTGCAGCTGCTGCAACTATGATAGCAAATTTAGGTCCTATAAAGGCTCTTGGTATTTCTCCACTGGTAATAGGTATCGTTATGGGTATATTTTATGCGAACACTCTACACAACAAACTTCCAAAAGCATGGGAGAGTGGTATCACATTTTCTGCAAAAAAGATTTTACGATTTGCTATCGTATTTTACGGTTTTAGACTAACTTTCCAACAAATCGCAGAAGTTGGACTAGAGGGATTTTTAGTTTCACTTATTATGCTTTCAACCACTTTTGTTTTGGGAACTTACTTAGGAGAAAAGATTTTCAAAATGGACAAAGAGACTTCTATGCTAACGGCTTCAGGTGCATCAGTTTGTGGAGCAGCGGCAGTTTTGGCAACGGAGCCTGTACTAAAAGCTGAAGGTTACAAGACAGCAGTCGCTGTATCAATGGTCGTTTTGTTTGGAACGATCTCAATGTTTTTATACCCTGCACTCTATGCCACTATCATTAAACCTGCAACTGGATTTTTACATATGACTCCTGCACAATTTGGTATATACACAGGTGGAACTATACATGAAGTTGCTCAAGTTGTCGCAGTTCCAGCTTCAATCCCAGGAAGCCCTGAAGTGATGGCAAACAATGCCGTTATCGTTAAGATGACAAGAGTGATTTTGATTGCCCCTATGCTTATAGCACTTGGTATGTATCTATCTTTTCAAGCTAAAAAAAGAGGTTCTAAAACTGGTGATAAAATAAAATTGGTTATTCCATGGTTTGCAGTATATTTTATCGCAATGGCTGGATTTAACTCACTTCATCTAATACCTCAAAACATAGTTGATATTATCAACCAGATTGATACATTCTTACTAACTATGGCGATGACCGCTCTTGGTATGGGAACAATCTTTTCAAAATTTAAAGGTTTGGGACTAGCTCCTGTATATACAGCACTTTCTATGTTTGTGTGGCTTGTTGTCGGTGGATTTGTTATCACAAAAGCTATCACTTCTATATTTTAATTTTTAAACAATCGTGCTATAATTGATTGATAAAATCAATTAAGGCACGAAATGACCCTAAAAGAGCTAGAACTTTTTTACCTTCTAAGCGATGATCCTCATATTTCACAACTAGCTAAGAAACTTGATATTAGCCAATCAGCCATATCTCTTTCGATAAAATCACTTGAGAAAAAGTTACAAGAACCACTTTTTGACAGGCTTGGTAAAAAATTAATGCTTAACGAAAGAGGCAGATTATTTAAAAAGGAGACTTATCCACACTTTTTAGCCCTAAAGGATGCTAAAGATCTCTTTACAAAAGATAAACTCTCTGGTATCTTAAAAGTAGCCTCTAGCAAAACTTTAGGAGAGTTTATAATACCTCAGATCATATATGAGTTTGAGATAAAAAACCCAAATGTTACTATCCAAAAAGATATCAAAAACTCTTCTCAAATCATCTCCATGGTTCAAGCAGGAGAGATTGATCTAGGTATCATTGAATCAGAGTGCGATGAATTAAACATTCAAAAAGAGAAAATCGGTGAGGATAGATTAGTCGTTGTCACAAGTGATAAAACCTTGGCTGATAAAAAGGTTTATATTGATACTCTTTCAAATAAAAAATGGATACTTAGAGAGAGTGGATCAGGTACAAGAGATCTATTCTTAAAGACACTAGGAGAGTTAAAAAAAGAGTTGGATATCGTTACAGAATTTACAGAGTTTGAGGAGATGAAAACACTTCTTGAAAAAAATGACAATCTACTTAGCTGTATATCTCAATTTGTCGTGGCAAAAGATTTAAGAAGAGGTGATCTATTTACTTTGGAATTAAAAAATATAAATCTAAAGCGAGATCTTTTTATCATATACCATAAAGATAAATTTCAAACATCATTGTTTGATTCATTCAAAAAGTATGTAAAAGAGAATTTTCAAGGAGCATAATGGCAAAAAAAGCTACTAAAAAAGAGATAGAAGAGATAAAAAATATCTTTGTTGAAAAATACAACAAAGCAGTAACAGAACTAGAGTATAAAAACCTGTACGAACTCTTAATCGCGGTGATGCTTTCAGCCCAATGCACAGACAAAAGGGTCAATATCATCACCCCTGCTCTCTTTGAGAAATACCCAAGCACAAAAGAGTTGGCAAATGCTAATCTTGATGATGTAAAAGAGCTTATAAAAACCTGCTCCTTCTTCAATAACAAAGCAAAAAATCTTATTAAAATGGCTAAATCTGTAGAGGAGGATTTTCACGGAGAGATTCCTCTTGACCCAAAAGAGTTGGTCAAACTTGCAGGTGTTGGAGAAAAGACAGCAAATGTCGTGATGATTGAATTCACCGGAGCCAATCTAATGGCAGTAGATACTCATGTCTTTAGAGTTTCTCACAGGCTTGGTCTCTCAAGTGCCACAACTCCTAGCAAAACAGCACAAGAACTTAGCAAAAAGTTCAAAACCAACCTTCACATACTCCATCAAGCGATGGTACTTTTTGGAAGATATATCTGCACAGCAAAAAATCCAAAGTGTGAAGATGAGTGTTTTTTAAAAGAGTTTTGCAAGTCCAAGGATACATTCAAGGCTAAATGAGATATAATAACTCCTATTCATTTATTTAGGAGAAATTATGGAATTAACACAGTTATTATCAATACACTCTATGTTGGTCAAGTTGTTTTTAGGTTTTATTCTTGCAGGATTTGCTGTTGCTTTTGTACCAAAGAGTATAGATAGATTAAAAAGAGCAAGTTTTATCTACACTATGATCTTCCAACTCATAGCTACAGCTATTTTAGCTACTGGAATTTACGCGATTGTAGCTTTTGATGTACCATTTGGTCTGAGTGAAATCATTATGAGTATAGTCTGGGCTATCATGATGTTTGTAGAGATAAAAAAACACAAATATATCAAAAACAGTGCTTATGATGATCTAAGCTTGGCAAAAAAGAAGTTTTTAAGCACTTCAATCATAGAACTACTTCTTACAGCAGCTGTCGTTGTGATGATGATCTTAAAAGCAAAAGGTGTCTTGGCTATATAGCCTACATCCTTTGCTTCGCTTCTATCCCCATCAATCCTAATCCAACCCTAAGACTCAAAGCCACCATCGCAGAAACTTTCAAGAGTTTATCTTCATTTTCACTTCCTACGATCTTGTGTTTGTTGTAAAACTGATGATAAAGTGCTGCTAAATTTTTCAAATATTCAGGTACTTTTTGAAGGGATCTGCTATGAAATGCATCATCCAAAACTTCAGGAAGCAAGAGTGCGGTAAACAAAAGATTTTTACTATCGCTATCCAATTCCCCAAGATCATAATCAAAAAGCTCATTTGGCTTTTTCCCAGCCTTTTGAAACAGTTGATTGATTCTAGCATGTGCATACTGGATATAAAATATAGGATTTGAGCTATCTTGAGTCTTGAACATATCCACATCAAACTCTAAGTGGGTATCACTCTTTTTACTCAAAAATACAAACCTTAAAGCATCACTTCCTATCTCATCCACCACATCACTCATAAGGATAAAATTTCCAGCTCTCTTACTCATCTTATACGGCTCACCACCCTTTAGCAAAGAGACCATTTGAGCTAGTAAGACTTCAAGTTTACTCTCATCATATCCTAGAAATTTTATCGCCGCTTTGACTCTAGCGATATATCCATGGTGATCTGCTCCCCAGATATTGATATAGTGGTCATATCCTCTTTGAAATTTATCGTTGTGATAGATGATATCTCCAGCTAGATATGTAGGTCGTCCATCCTCACGAACAACCACCCTATCCTTCTCATCACCAAACTCACTCGATCTAAGCCAAAGTTTTCCATCTTTTTCATAGATAGCTCCACTTTTCTTTAGCTTATCCAAAACCTCGTCCCATTTATCGTATAGAGATTTTTCGCTGACAAAGTGGTCAAATTCGATATTTGCATCTTTTAGATTCTTGGAGATTAACTCCATCATCTTCTCTTTTCCCCAAGAAGAAAGCTTTTTGATACTACTCTCATCCTCAAAAATCGACTCACCAAACTCCATCGCAGCCTCTTTGGCTAGATCTATAATATACTCACCTCTGTAATACTCTTCGGGCATTTTAGTAGGCAGTGCCAAGATATGCTCACGACCAGCAAGATAGATTGAAAGTCCCAAAAGCTCTATCTGATTTCCGGCATCATTGACATAATATTCACTCTCTATATCATATCCAAGATGTTTGGCAAAGCGATACAAGGCATCTCCAAACACTGCACCTCTAGCATGACCGATATGAAGAGGTCCTGTTGGATTTGCACTCACATACTCAAGAAGTATCTTACCCTCATAATCACCCTTGGCAAAATTCTGCTCATCTTTTAAAGAGGCACTAACCATCTCTCCTAAAAATCTATCGCTTAGTCTGAAATTCACAAAACCTTTGATGGCACTAACCTCTTCAAAGATTTCACAATCACCAAACTTTTCACAAAGTTCATCAGCGATAATCATAGGGGATTTTCTAAGCTCTTTAGCAAGTGCAAAGGCGACAGGAGTAGCATAATGACCAAAGGAGAGATCCTTTGGCTTTTCTAATACGAAATCTTTATCTATCTCTTTTGAGATAGCCTCAATAACCTTACTTTTCAACTTAAGCTTTGTCTTTAGTCTCTACAACTTTTGAGACTTCTGATTCTACTTTTTTCTCTACATTCTTTGCAGCTTCTTCAACATTTTCAGCAATTTCATCATCTTTTACTGCTTTTTTGAAGTTTTTGATACCACTTCCAAGACCTTTCGCAAGCTCAGGAATCTTCTTCCCACCAAAAAGTAGTAATATCACAAGTGCGATAACCAACAGTTCCATTCCACTAGGCATACCCATATTTCGTTCCTTTTTTGATCTTATTATTTAGAGATTATACCATTTATTTATAAAATGATCTTTTCTCTTCTTATCTATTTTAAGCATTGCAACTTCAACTATAGCTTCAAACTTTCTCAGACTTACATCAAAATCGTCATTGATTAGTAGATAATCATACTCATCAAGTCGTTCCATCTCTTTTTTAGAGTTTATAAGCCTGTGATTTATAGTATCCAAATTATCAGTAGATCTGTTAATAAGCCTATTTTTCAAACTCAAAGCATCTGGGGTTGTGATAAACAAAGATGTCATAATATCTCTAAATTTACTTTTTAGGATTTGATGACCTTGAACATCTATATCAAAAAGAACAAGTTTATCATCTTCAAGTGCCTTCTGAACAGGCTTTAAAGAAGTACCATAGTAATTTCCATGAACCTTGGCCCACTCTAAAAACAATTCATCTTCTATATCTTGTTGAAACTGCTCTTTGGAAATATAGTGATAATTTATCCCCTCTTGCTCTCCCTCTCTTATCTGCCTTGTGGTAGTTGAGATTGAGAAGTAAACATCATCTCTTTTTTTTAGTACTTCATTTACTAATGAACTCTTCCCACATCCACTAGGACCTGAGATGACAAGTATAGTTCCACCCATTAACTGCTCTTTTTTCTAAACGAGACAACAATCTCCATATCTTCAAGTGCTTTAGTCAGCATATCTTTATTTAAGGCTTTACTTACAGCATTTTGTATAATGGCTTCAAGATCACTACTTTCAATCATCTCTTCACTCTCTTTACCCTCTATATCATCAACTAATTTAATATCTTCATCATCTTGAGCAATCTCTCCCAAAATTGCCTCTTTGACTAAGCTCTCATCCAATTTATCTAGATCATCAACGACTTTTGACTTATCATCCTCTTCACTATCATTTCCCATAGCTAGTCCCGTGACAGCTGCTACTGAAGCTGCCGCAACTGAAGCCATCGCTTTATCTTCGGTAGATAAGCTACTGCTTTCATCTTCTACTTCATCAAGTGCCTCTTTGACCAAATCTTCACTTAAAATCTCACTATCATTCTCACTCTCTACACCACTATCAATACTATCTAATTCATCAATATCTGCTAGTACATTATTTATCTCATCCTTAGCATCGATATCAGCAGGAATTACTTCAGCTACATCTTCTTCTACATCATCCAAGCTATCTAGATCCAACTCTTCTATCGCATCCAAGTCTTCATCTAAAGTTATCTCATCTAGTGAATCCAAATCAAACTCATCATCATCTTCATTAGATTCATCACTAAGCTCATCAGGTGAAACTACTTTAAAATTCTCCTGCATTAAGTTGATAAAATCAGTTGGCAAGAAAGGTTTTTCAAGTAGAAGTTCAAATACTTCAGGCTTCTCTTTCCCTTTATCACCCAAATATGCAATCTTGTCAAATGATATTTTTGATTTTAATTCGAGTAATTTTGCTTCATCATAAATTTGACTATCTACAAAGAGGATATTATATACCTCTTTTTTAGCACTATATTCACTATTTTCTTCTAAATCATAGCCATGTTTTTGTGAGCTTAATTGAAAGAGCCTAGATACTATTTTATTATCGTTGACGAGTAAGATTGATAACATTAAAACTCCAGAGTTTAAATATTTTGGTACAATTGTATTATAATTTCCCTAATAAAAGGTTAGTATGTACCAACTAAAATCGTCATTATCTATAATATTTTTACTAATTTTCTTTATTTTTTCAATTAATTTATCTGCATCTGTGGATAATCAACTATTTCTTCTCCCCAAAGAGAGCTCATTAGCTCTATCATCAATCAAAAAAGAGTTAAGATTAGCAAAGAGATCAATAAAGGTAAGTATATACTCATTTACCAACAAAAAATTGGCAAAAGCACTAAGAGATTCTGCTAGAAGAGGAGTTAAAGTCGAGATTATTTTTGATGAGAAAGAGAGTAAAAGCCATAGAGGTAGATCACTCTTTAGATACTTGGCAAAATATAAAAATATAACTATCTATAGACTAAATGGCAAAAGTTCAAAAAATAAAAAATATAGAGGAATCATGCATATAAAAATGGCTTTGATTGATAAGAAAACTCTCATCTTTGGATCAGCAAACTGGACATATAGAGCATTTTCTACAAATTATGAGACAATCTTTATAACAAAAGATTCTAAACTTGCTAATAAATTTGACAATTTTTTCCAAGTCCAAAAGTCAAAAGCCAAGATCTACAGATAGAGTGTTTTTAAAAAATTAAATACCTCTATAAACTCTTTTTTAAAGATCCCCATCATAGATGCCAAAACCGTAACAATAACCATAATTGCTAAAGTTATTTTTATCGGAAATCCTACAACAAGCAGGTTAAACTGAGGCATAGTCTTCATCAACATACCAAATATCACATCAGAGAGTATAGATAGTGCAACGATAGGAAAAGCTATCAAAAAACCCATAACAAACATATGAGTAAAGGCTTGGCTAATATAAATCCATATATCCTTTTGTGGGAAATATCCACCAAGTGATATGTGATCTATGCTATTACTTAAAAATAGCAAGATCATATGATGACCATCAAATGCAAGCAGTATCAAAAGAGCTAGCATTGTCATAAATTTACTAATGATTGGAGAATTATTTTGAGTTGTAGGATCATATGCTGTAGCCATTGAAAATCCCATCACCATGGAGATTTGCATACCAGCCAATCCAACAGCACCAAAGACAAGATTTAGTGCAAGCCCAGCGATAAAACCTAAGGCAAATTCCATTACAACTGCAAGCAACAATGTAGTAAAATCAGCAATCTCCACACCCACATGAGCTTGAGGGAAGAATAAGATAACAAGATAAAATGCAATAGCAGCTTTTATAGTAGTAGATACACTACTATGAGAAAAGAATGGAAAAAATGCCATCATCCCACTAATTCGTGAAAAGAGCAATATTGCTAAAATAGCATTTGACTGAGTTAGAAGTGTAGCTAAACTCATCTAAATCTCTATCTTCTCCAATCTTTTATTCTCTAATCGAAAAACTCTATCACACCTAGAAGCTACAACTTCATCATGAGTAACCAAAAACAACCCTGCATCTTTACTCTTTACATACTCTATCATCACATTCATAACATCATCAGCACTTCGTCTATCCAAGTTTCCTGTCAACTCGTCAGCAAATATCAGCTTTGGCTGTTTCATCATAACTCTAGCAATTGAAACTCTTTGTTGCTGTCCACCTGATAGTTCTGATACATTTTGTTTTAAAGTATGTTCAATTCCTAGCTTTTGTAAAAGTGAAATATCTATCTTTTTCTTGGCTATGAGTGAAGAGATAGTGAGATTTTCCTCAACACTAAATCCTTTAAATAGATAGTGTTGCTGAAAAATGATACCAAACTCATCTCGCCTGATATTCAAAAGTTCATTTGAATCTCTATCATAAAGATAACGATCTTTATATCTTATCTTGCCTCTGTTTGGTTTTAATAAAGTAGATAGATTATGAAGTAGTGTAGATTTTCCGCTTCCACTAACTCCTAAAATTGCAATAGACTCACCATGATTTATCTCTAAGTCCAAGTTTTCATAAAGCAGATATTCAAATGAGTGGGAGAGTCCCTTGGCACTTAAAAGTGGTTCTTTATGATCTTGGTGCAAAGATCCCTCGTAGTTAGTTTGCATCTTTGCACCTCCAAAAGTAAATTATTTTAGTTGAGCTTCAACCTCAGCAGCAAAGTCATCCTCTTTTTTCTCAATTCCCTCGCCTAGTTCAAATCTAACAAATTCAACTATCTCTATATTACCGCCTAACTCTTTAGACTTCTCTTCAACCACTTCTGCAACACTCTTTTTATCATCAAGTGCATAGAATTGATCTAAAAGGCAAAATTGTTGATCTAGTAGAGTATTATCAGCGATAAATCTAGCCATTTTTCCAGGAAGTATCTTATCCCAAATCTTCTCAGGTTTACCCTCAGCTTTTAACTCCTCTTTCAATCTCTCCTCAACTTTAGCTAGTACATCATCACTAAGCTGTTTTTTAGAGACGAACTCAGGAACATTTTTAAGAGGCTTTTTAAGTCTTGCTCTCTCTTCATTCTCTTTTTCGATAGTTTTAATCATACCCTCTTGCTCACTAGCAATAAAACTATCTTCAAACTCTTCATAGCTTAAGATTGTAGGCTTAAGTGCTGCGATATGCATAGAGAGTTGCTTTAAAAAGTCAGCTACTTTATCTTTCATATCAGCTTTTTCAAATTTTGCTTTTACTAAAACACCTATTTTTCCACCCATATGGATATATCCATTTACGATCTCATTTTCACTAGCACTTAAAGTTGCAAATCTTCTAACAACAAGATTTTCTCCGATAGTTGCTATATTTAGCTTAACAAACTCTTCAAA
>CAZYJF010000022.1:0-12424 GCA_964647715.1 uncultured Sulfurospirillum sp.
AAAAAAATCTTCATTTATCACTCCAGTTCCAGGAGGTGTGGGACCAATGACTATAGCAATGCTCATAAAAAACACCATCAAAGCTGCACAAAAAAGGAGTCTATAGATGCTAAAAAAACTTCACAAATTCTCAAGTACTTGGACTGGAACCTTTATCATTGTATTTTTTATCATATTTTTTGTTGCACAAGCTTTTGTCATCCCTAGTGGTTCGATGAAAAGAACTCTTTTGATAGGAGATCATCTTTTTGTAAAGAAGTTTGAATATGGTATTCCTACTCCTCATATACCATTTTTGGAGATTCCTGTTTTGCCTGATTTTAACGGTAACGGACATCTTATCACAGGAGAGGGACCAAAAAGAGGAGATATCGTAGTCTTTAGATACCCTCCTAAGCCAAAAACTCACTTTGTAAAAAGATGTGTGGCTGTTGGTGGAGATTTGGTTACTGTCATCAATAAGCATCTATACATCTATCCACATGAGGGTGAAGAGTATGTTAAAAGCCATTATAAAGATAGTCAAATAAAAGAGATAGATGGCAAATTGTGGGTTAAAGATCCTTATAGAAGTAAGTTTAAGGGTATTCAAAATGATCCAAATGTTACAAATGAACTTCTTGTTTCATTTCCTGTGACCAAAGTTCCTGATGGAGAGTACTTTATGATGGGAGACAATAGAGATCATTCAAATGATAGTAGATTTTGGGGAAGTGTTCCATATAAGGATATAGAAGGGACTCCTTGGTTTGTCTATTTTTCTTGGGATAAAAATTATGAGATTAGATGGAATAGGATTGGAAGAAGTGTTGATACACTCCAAAATGATCCAAGCTTTATCGATCCAAATGAGCCTTTAGAGTAAAAAAGTGTTACACTTTTTTACACTCTACTAAATAAAAATTACAATTGCACTTTTTTCTTTACTTATTCAAAACTTTGAGGGTATTATAACTCCATATCAAGGAGAGTAAATGCACTATCAACATTTAAAAAACTTTATTACAAACAAAATAAGACAAAACGATATCTTTGTTCCTGCTATGATCTTATATTTAGTCAAAAATGATGGTCAAGGGGAAAAAAAAGATATTGCAAAACTTATCTATATATTTGATTACCAACACTCAATTAGCCACTATGAAACTATAGTCGAAAAATTTACAGCAGTATTATTAGATGAGTACCATATCATTGAAAAGAGTGGTGAACATTATAGCTTAAGAACTTGGCCACTCAATCAAGATGAAATTAACGATATCATTAGAATTTGTTCAAAAGTATCAAACGGCTTCTTTAAAAATCTAAAAAATGAGAGGGTTTATCACTAAACTCTCATCTCCTCTTTATACTGATACCCATGCTCTTTTAGTGCATCTCGTATCATATTTTGATGTTCTAATCCCTTTGTCTCAAGAGCTAGTGTCACATAAGCATCACCATATGAAAGATTTGTAGATGTTCTATCGTAGTCTATTTGGACTATATTTGCACCAATATCTTTGATGATATCAGTTAGCTTCATTAAAGCTCCTGGTTTATCAACAAGTGTAATGATAAATTTCATCTTTCTGTGAGCTTTTATCAGTCCTTTTTCAATAATGAGTGAGAGCATACTTACATCGATATTACCACCACTTAAAATCGTAACTATATTTGCATCTTTTTTAAAATCAAACTTTTTATGCAAAATTGCAGCAACACCAACAGCCCCAGCTCCTTCAACTACCAACTTTTGTCTCTCTAGTAAAAATAGTATTGCTGAAGCTATCTCTTCATCATCCACTTCAAGAACTTCATCAACCAACTCCATAACTAGAGCCAAATTTTTGGGATTTACATCTCTTACAGCTATTCCATCGGCAATTGTTTTGACATTGGTAGAGTCAATGGCTACTCTCTTTCTATATGAATCAAGCATAGCCTTAGCACCACTTGCAACAACACCTATGATCTTAGTCTTTGGACTTAACTCTTTAAAGGCTGAAGCTACACCACCAATCAATCCTCCACCACCAATAGGCACTACAATATAGTCGATATTTTCATTGAACTCTTCTAAAATCTCCAAGGCTACACTTCCTTGCCCTGCCATCACACTCTCATCAGCAAAAGGGTGAATAAAGACTAAGCTCTCTTCTTTGGCTTTTTTGAGTGCATACTCGTAGGCTTCATCATAATTTTCTCCATGCAAAAGAACTCTTGCACCAAGTTTTTTTGTATTTTCTACCTTTAACAAAGGAGTGGCTTCTGGCATCACGATAGTTGCCTTAGTTCCAAAAATAGCAGCACTATAGGCTACACCTTGGGCATGATTTCCAGCACTTGCAGCTATAACACCTCTATTTATCTCATCTTTGTTTAATGATGCTATCTTATTGTAAGCACCTCTTAATTTAAAGGCACCTGTTAATTGGAGGTTCTCTTTTTTTAGAAAAATATTTGCATCTACTCTTTGGCTTAGTAAAGGCGCATAAGCAAAGGGTGTATTTACAACTACTCCATTTAGCCTCTTTTTTGCCTCTTTTATCTTTTTTATATCTATCATAAAGCTTTATGTTCTACCATGGTACATCTGTTTTGAACTACTACTAAGCCTAAATCTTCAGCTCTTTTAGCAGCTTCATTATTGACGATTCCTTTTTGAAGCCATAGGACTTTTACATCACCTCTTTCTTTTATCTCATCTACAATTGTATTGGCAACTTCTGCTTTTCTAAACATATCAACCATATCTACTTCAAAAGGTATTTCACTCAAAGTTCTATATACCTTTTCACCCAAAATCGTCTCCTCTTTTGGATAGATAGGCACTATCTTAAAGCCTTGTGATTGAAGATATTTTGCCACTTTGTGGCTATCTTTATCCTCTTTTGGTGAAAGACCAGGGATTGCTATCGTTTTTACACTCTTAAAGATCTCTTTAAACATAGATGGATCACTATTTACTGTCGGAAATTCACACTCCATTTTTATCCTTTAAACCAATTTTTTACTTTTTTAATAACTCCCTCAAACTTACTCTCA
Organism: uncultured Sulfurospirillum sp.; assembly: GCA_964647715.1. Taxonomy (GTDB): domain Bacteria; phylum Campylobacterota; class Campylobacteria; order Campylobacterales; family QNZT01; genus QNZU01. Next base: position 3,028 of record CAZYJF010000022.1, read on the forward strand.
TTTGGTTTGGACTCAACACCAAATGATTCACCAAGCTTGATGAGGGTCTCTTTTTGCTCATCTGTGAGTTTGTTAGGATAGATGATCTTCACTTGAACGATCAAATCACCCTTTCTTTTGCTATGCACATTAGCTACACCTTCTCCTCTTAATGCAAACTGCTCTTTATCCCTTACATTTTGAGGAATTTTAACACTCTTTACTCCCTTTAGAGTTGGCACTTCTACCTCTCCACCAAGGATTGCTTGAGTAAAGAATAGTGGGAGTTCTATGTAGAGGTTATCTCCATCACGGATAAAGTGTTCATCCTCTTCTACTAAAACAAGTAGATACAAATCCCCTCTTCTGCCACTTTTAGAGATATTTCCTTTGCCACTAACTCGCATTCGATTTCCATGATCTATACCAGAGGGAATATCGACTTTGGTTTTCTCTATAACTTCTATAAAACCTTCACCTCTACACTCATGACAAGGGTTTGCAACCTCTACACCCATACCTCCACAAGTTTGGCAAGTTTGTGCAAATGTCATGAAGCCTTGGCGGTAGTAAACTTGACCATTACCTCCACACTCACTGCAATTTTTTGGAGATTTGTCCCTGTCACCTGTACCTTCACAAGCTTCACATACCTTCTTGTAGCTATACTCTATCTCTTTTTCTACACCAAAAATAGCTTCACTAAACTCTAGTGTCACTTCAGTCTCAATATCAAGTGGATATTTATCATACTCGTTAGTTCCTCTTGAGTTGAAGCCACCACCAAAACCAGTTCCAAAGACAGACTCAAATATAGCACTTAAATCATCCATATTCATTCCGCCACCTGAAAATCCACCCTGCCCTTCTAAACCGGCCTTACCATATCTGTCATAAACAGCTCTTTTATTTTCATCACTTAGTACTTGATAGGCTTCATTGATTAGTTTAAATCTCTCTTCTGCCTCTTTATCACCCTTGTTACGATCTGGATGATACTTTAAAGCCAATCGTCTGTAAGCTTTTTTGATTTGACTTCCATCACAATCTCTCGATAATTCTAAAACTTCATAGTAGTCAAGTTCCATTGCCATAAATAATCAGCCCTTTTGTTAAAATTGGGGGATATTCTACCCAAAAATTTATAAGGATTACTTCTTTGAGTTAAAAAAAAGTCAAGAAATTGGCTTTTGGTTTTATTTTTTTTGGTTTTTGACGATAATTGTCATAGATAAACAGTAAAGGCGAATTTATGGGGCAAACTAATCTAAAAGAGGTAACTGGTGAAACTCTAAAAGATTTGATCTCTATCGAAGTGGTCACTCCACAAATGTATGAGAGCGTATTTCAAACAAAGTTAAAGATTCAAGACAGCTCTTTGAAGATCACTGAGATAAATAACTTCATCATGGATAATTTGGAGACTATCAATAAGATCCAAAAAGAGACACAAGAGAGAGTGAGTGAAGTAAATGAAAATATAGATTTAGCACAAGATGCTATAGAAAAACATGACTTTAAAGCTCTAGAAGAGATAAAAGAGCAGATGAGAGTTATTCAAAGTAAAATCGTAGAGCTTGAAAATGAGATATATATTGACTGGCTTACAAAAGTATATAATAGAAAGTGGATTTTTGAAAAGGCTCTAAGTGACGGTAAGTTCAAAGAAGAGGGATCACTTATCTTTGTTGATATTGATAGTTTTAAAGAGATCAATGAAAGATATGGACAAGTAGCGGGCGATAAAGTATTGCTTTTTATCGCAAATACACTTGTTAAAATCTCACAAGCCGATCTAGCTAGATTTGGTGGGGATAAATTTATCATTTTTAGCCAAAAGTCTCAAAAAAAGAAGATTAAAACAGAGTTAAAAGTGATAAATGACAGTTTCAAGACAAAAAGCTTAAAGTTTAAAGATGAAACATTTAAGATCTCTCTTACTTGTGCATCTTGTGATTATAATGAAGGAGATGAGTTTCAAAAGATAGCTCAAATCATCGAAGAGAAGTTATTTGAGAAAAAGGCTAAGGCTAAAGAGGCTCTAGAAGCTTCTTAGCCCTATCTATATCACTAGTAATTTGCTTTTTTAAACTATCAAGATCATTAAATTTTTTGTTTTCTCTAATATACTCAATAAATTCAATCTCAATCTCTTTTTCTTTAAGCTCAATTTTTTTATCTATTAGATGAGTCTCTATGCTAAAGTTTTTATCAGTGCTTAGTCTCTTTCCTATGAATGTAACAGATTTGTATTTTTTAGAGTCTATATATGTATATGAGGCATAAACTCCATTTTTGGGGATAAAAAAATCATCTACTTTTATATTTATAGTTGCATATAATGCCTCTTTGCCAAGACCTTGTCCACTAATGACTTCACCTAAAATCTTATAATCTCTTCCAAGAAGTTTTTTGGCTAATTTTAAGTCTGCATTTTTTAAGAGCTCTTTGATATATCTTGAGTGGACGGAAATGCCATCTATTTTCACTTCATCTACTACTATCACATCACCATGAAAAAGTCTTTTTAAACTGTTTACATCACCCTCTCTATCCCTTCCAAAGCGAAAGTCATATCCGACTATGATTTTTTTTAGATTTGGGAATTGCTCTTTTAAAAATTCTACAAAATCACTACTGCTCATAGACTTGATACTCTCTAGATCTATCAATATACATCCACACTCAACAAATCTACATCTATAAAGAGAGGGTGTCAAACCAAGACCATGCTTATAGATTGAAAGCATTGCACCATTTTTGCTTAAATATGAGAGTAGTTTTTGATGAGCTATATGAACACCATCAAATCCACCAATAGCTAGTGAGTCGATTTTGTCATTTTCTAAAGTGGTAGAAGATTTCAACATTTCCTTCTTTGCCTTTAACTTTGGATTCTTCAGTATGGATTATAGTCCAGTTAAGCATATCTGTGGACTCTTCAAATTTTAAAAGAGCATTTTTAATTGCCATTTTATCTTTTACGACACCTTTTTTATCCCTTTTTACATCTTTACCGACTTCAAATTGTGGTTTAAAGAGTATCACGATATCGCAAGAGCTTAATCTATCTATATCTGAAAGTATATGAGAAATTCCCACAAAAGATACATCACAAGTGACTAAGTCATACAAAATATCGCTTTTAAATTCTCTTATATCACACTCTTCAAAGCTAAAAACTCTTTTGGATGATCTTAGTTTTGGGTGGAGTTGATCTTTACCCACATCAACCCCATCTACTCTTTTTGCACCCTCTTCTAACAAAACTTCTATAAATCCACCTGTAGAGCTTCCAATATCCAAGCAATATTTATCTTTAATATCCAAAGGGTGAGAGTTTAGAAACATTCTAAGCTTCTTTCCAGCTCTTGAGACATACTCATGCTTTGATAGGATCTTAATCTTTGGATTGGAATCGATGTCTATTTTAAAGGATGATTTGTTGATTTTTTTATCATTGACTAAAACAAGACCATCTTCTATAAGCTCTTTTGCCCTGTTTCTACTTTGAGTATAACTATTTTTAAAAAGAAATTGGTCTAATCGCATAAATTATGGAGCCGTTTTCGTAGGAAATCACTAAAAAGTGTAACAATTTGTATAAAATATCCTTTTTTAACTTAATAAATGCTTAATATTTAACTTTTTTGCAAAAATATATAAACAAAATCTCAAAGACCTCGATTTAGTAGTATAACAAATTTAAAATATAGGGAGAGTTATGAAAGTATCTAACAAAGAGATTGCAGCAGCAATCAACAAAACGCCATCGGCAATTTCTTATCTTAAGAAAACAAATATCAATGAGTTTCATATATTGAAACTAGGAGTTCTTTGTCAAAAGTTAAATCTTGACAATGAAGATCTAATGGCGATGTATCAACTTAAGCAAATTGAGCTTAAAAAAATAGCATCATAAGTTGTATTGACTTAAAAGTCAATACCAAATTCGAGTTAGATAGAGACCGTTTGGCTCTACTAACTCACAACTATAAACTTCATCTAACAACAACTGATCTTCTAAATTTTTAATACTTAATTTTTTCTCATTTATTTGAAGCAAAAATGCGACCATCATCCTAATTTGTGATCTTAGATATCCCTGTGCTGTAAAGCTAAAAATAATCATATCTTTGTATCTGTAAACCCTGCTCTTATAGATTGCTCTTTTTGTAGTAGTAGTATCAGAACCACTCTTCATAAAGTATCTAAAATCGTGTTCTCCCTCATACAATTTCATAGCAGTTGAAAGAAGTGTTAGATCAATACTTTTGTCATAAAATAGATAGTATGGTGAAGAAAAAACACAAAAATCACTCTGCTTGATGATATATCTATACTGCCTCTTTTTAGCAGAAAATCTCGCATGAAAAGAGTCTTTAACTTTAACTATTGATTTGATATGAATAGAGGGGTGAAGCCTTCTATTTAGCATAGTTTTAAGTTTGTTCAGATCACTCCAGTATGGTGGTAACTTTATATCTACTACTTGATTTAGTGCATGTACACCACTATCAGTTCTACCACTAGCATTAAACTTCTCTTTGATGCCCAAAGAGGCAAATGCACTCTCAAGAGTATTTGCTACAGTTGCTGTGCCATCTCTTTGAGCTTGAAAGCCTCTAAACTTACTCCCATCATAAGAGATAGTCAATTTTACTCTCATCAGTATCTTTTTAATATCCTCTCATAAAAGAGATATCCACCCACTATATGAAATAGCAAGATCATCATAGGAGTTCCCCAAAATGGCATATGCAAAGATACGATATACATCAAGATATAGTATGCTAAAACTACCAAAAACATATATAGGTAGATATTTGGTTTTTGGTGTCTTACATGGGCAATTCCAAAGCTAAGAGCATATAAAAATGTAGCCAATGGGAAAAATGATATCATCACATTGATAGCTAAATCTTTCGCTCTAGTTTTGTTCTGTTTTGCTTCAAGCCAGTAATCTTTGACATTATAGTAATGAAGCTCTTTTGTCTTTGGGTTATAACTCATTATCATATCTTTATAGCTAAACTCATCAACTCTCTCTTTGGAAATGTTGTATAAAACTCCATTTTCCAATACGATAGAGATGACAGATCCGTTATGCTCCATCCTTGCCTCTTTTGCCATCACAAATCTATCACTCTTCTTTTTGGCATTTTTATTGTAGAGGACTATATCTTCATACCTATCTTTTTTAGCTCCTTTTACAAAAACACTCCAATCACCAAATCTCTGTCCATATGATGAACTTTTTAAATTTATCTTTGCTTGAAGCTTTTTATAAGCGATAAAATTCTTATTTAGCTGTTTTGATATTGGTATCATCACAAGCGAATTTACAAGTAAGAACAAAGTTGCAATTAGTGATAAAAAGAAAAATAGTTTTGCTATTTTGTTTGGTGAGAGAGTTAGGGCAAACAAAACGATGATCTCATTTTCGTTTGATAATTTAAAGAGTGTCATAGCTACTGATACAAAAAAGGTAACTGGCAAAGAGTAAACTATGATTTGAGGAAGCACATACAAGTATGCCTCTCCTAGATCAAAGAAGGTGACAGAAAATAGACTTGTGAGTGACGATATCTTGATAAAAAAAATCACTGACGCCAAAAAAAAGAGAGTAAAAAAGAGCGATAAAAATGTTTGAAAAAAGTTTAGTAGTAAGTATTTATATACTTTAGCCATATAGCATGACCCAAAGATGCTCAAAATTCTCTCTAAAGAGATATACTAAAAACAGAGCCAAAGCAAGAAAAGGGATATATGGTACTTCATAATCTTTCTCTTTTATGATGATAAAGACAGGAAGAGCGATAATTGCTGATAAAAATATAGCAACAAGCCCCATCTTGACTCCAACCATAGCACCAATCGTAGCTGCTATCATGATATCTGCTTCACCAAGAGCCTCTTTTTTTAGAAAAAACGAGACATAAAATCTAAGAAGTGAAAATCCACCTGCAAAAAGGAGTGCATTGATGATATTATTTAGGATATCTGGTGTCGCAAAAAGAGCTAAAGTCAAAGCAGCAAGATTTAAAGAATCTGGTACAGCCTTATATCTTAGATCAATGAGTGAGAGTCCAAGAAGCAGTGCAAAAACCAATCCGGCAATCACTCCATATGTTGGTGAGAAACCACTCTTGTAATATGTAAGAGCAAAGATGAGAGCAGTTAAAAGTTCTACCAATGGATACTGAATTGATATCTTATCTTTACAGTATGCACACTTTCCTCCCAAAAAGAGCCAAGAAAAAAGCGGTATATTGTGGTACCATTTTAGATCATTATTGCATTTTGGGCAGTGTGAAGATGGGAAAACCACACTCTCTTCTTTTGGTATCCTAAAAATCAGTACATTTAAAAATGATCCAAACAACAAACCAAACAATACAACCAAACCACCCTGATACGCTTCAACACTCATCAATTTACTCCACCAAATCTTCTTTCGATGGTGGCAAATTTATTTAGAATATCATCAAATTCATCTAGGCTAAACTCAGGCCAAAGTGTGGGCGTAAAAAAGAGTTCGCTATAAGCACACTGCCATAGAAGATAGTTGGATAATCTAACATCGCCACCAGTTCGTATCAGTATATCGACATCTGGAAAATCTTTTGTATCTAAAAGAGATGAAAAGCTCTTTTCATCTACCTCTTTGGAGATAGATATGGCTTTATTTACAGCTCTTACTATCTCATCTTTTGAGCCATAGTTGATAGCTAAGACTTGTGTTAAGCCGTCAAAGTGTGCTGTCTTTTCTTTGGTATAAGCGATTCTGTCTTGAAGTTTGCTTGAGAGCTGTTCAATATTTCCAATCGTATCAAATCTAACAGAGTTTTCTAGAAATAGAGGCAACTCTTTTTCTAAATATCTATCCATCAAATTCATCAAAAATTTGACTTCAGTTTTTGGTCTTTTCCAATTTTCAGTACTAAAGGCATATAGTGTTAAATATTTTATTCCGATATTTGAGGCATGGATAGTGAGCTCTCTAACTTTAGCAGCTCCAACTTCATGACCTTTAATCCGTTCTTTAAAGCCCTGTTTTTTTGCCCATCTACCATTGCCATCCATGATGATAGCAACATGTTGTGCTTTTTGCATCTTAACCCTTTAGATCAAGTAATGAGTTTCCAAACTCATGTAAAGGAAATATCTTACCCTTTTTTTGATATAGATTTGTTTCAAGATCAAGATTTTGCAGCTGGCTTTTTAAAAAAACCAAACTATTCTCATAAAAAAGATATAGAGTCAGTCGGCTCATCCCATCAATCAACTCTATAACACCTTCAACAGGTCCTAGGTTTTCAAATGCCGCATAAAATTCAATAGATCCTTTTTCTTCCTCTTCATTTGAGAGATTTTTATCCTTTTTCTTTGACTTTTGTTTTCTAAATTGAAAGAGTGTCTCTTTTTGATTGTGTGTAAAAACAAATGAAAAAAGATTATCTTGCAGGACATTTAGCATATTTGAGAGTGTTAAAAACTCCTGCTTTGAAGTGGCAGTTGAGAGTTGATGAAGTAAATTTTGCTTTAGCAACTCTTTTGGGTTTTTTGATCTTAAAATCTCTTGTAAAGAGTTCTCATCAAATCGTAAAATCTCATTTTTAAGCTTACTTTGTAAGATATTTGGCTGTTTTAACAGATGAGAGATAGTGATAGCTTTGGATTTAGGCTCTTGCTTTAAAACTCCCCAATACTTTTTGTTAACTTCTAAAGAGAGATCACTTTTTGTCTCGATCTGCTCTTTTTTACCGATATCTAGCATAAAATGGTTTGGCTTAGTCTGCTCTTTTACTTTGATAGATACTGGCAAAGTAGCATTAAATTTCATACCACTTTCTATTTTTTGACCTAGATTTGCAATCGAGTTTAATCTTGTTAGCTCACCTAGAACTCTAAACATCACTCACCTAATATTTTAATCTTCTCTAAGAGATCAAGGGAGAGAGAAAGTTTGTCATTTTTTGGAAGATCGATTATCTTTTCTTTAGTTATCAATGTGATCTCATTCTCATCACTACCAAAACTGTTTTTACTTACATCGTTTAAACATACAGCATCGAGATTTTTTTCTTCTAGCATCTTTTTTGCATTTTCAAGACCACTTTTAGGATCCATCTCTGCTTTAAATCCAACACTATAGATATCACTCTTATCAAGAGAGTTTAAAATATCCTCATTTTTAACAAGCTCCAAACTCCAAGTATCTCCGATATCACTCTTTTTAAGTTTTCCATTTTGAGGATACTTTGGCTTATAATCACTTATGGCTGCTGCCATGAAAAGAAAGGGCTTTTTTTGAATAAGTTCTGGCACACTGTCATCCATCAAAGTTGCTTTGGTTAAGACTCCCTTTTTAGAGATCCTAATGGCATCTACCAAATACTCCTTCATATCCTCACTGCTTTCTACTTCAAGGGTGTAAAGATCACTTGGAAGAGCAGAGCTTTTTTTAGTAGTTATCAAACAGACATCTGCACCTTTTAGATAAAGAGCCAAGGATAGGCTTGAAGCCATTTTACCACTTGAGAAGTTGGAGATAAATCTTACATCATCTATCTTTTCGACAGTTCCACCACCACTGACTACTACTCTTCTGTTTGTCCAGTACTCATCTTTTAAAAGAGCCTTTGCACAGTTGTAGAAAATATCTTCTACATCTGCTAATGCACCATCTCCCACATCCCCACAAGCTAGCATCTTCTCTTGTGGTTCTACTACTACAAAATTTGTTAGTTTTAGCATCTTTAGTGAGCTTTGAGTCAGTGGGTTTTTGTACATATTTGTATTTGCCGCAGGTGCTATGATCTTTGTTCTTTTGTAAGCTAAAAGAAGACTAAGAAGCAGATTATCTGCAATACCATTGCTTAGTTTGTTGATGGTATTTGCAGTTGCAGGAGCTACTACTACCAAATCTGCCCATTTACCTAGATCTATGTGATTGTTTTCATCTGCCCAAGATTCACTATCTTTGTGTAAAACTTTTTCTCTTGTTAGGGCTTGGAATGTGAGTGGAGATATAAACTCCTTTGCACTCTCACTCATAACTACTTTTACTTTCGCACCACTTTTTATAAAGAGTCGAATTAGCTCAAGAGATTTATATATCGATATACTTCCACTAACTCCTACGACTATATTTTTTCCCTCAAGCAAATTTTTCACTCTTACTCCTTAAAAAATTTCTCAAAAAAGTTCTCAACCATCTTAAGATCAACTCTTGAAATGGCAAGTGATCCTTTTTTGATATCTTTGTTTACAGTTGTTCCTGCTGCTATCATGACATTGTCATCGATTGTCACAGGGGCAACTATCTGTGTATCACTTCCAACAAATACATTTTTACCAATTTTTGTTTTATATTTTCTTTTTCCATCATAATTACAAGTAATTGTTCCAGCTC
>CAZYJF010000023.1:0-3576 GCA_964647715.1 uncultured Sulfurospirillum sp.
TAACCCTATAAAACTAGATAATAGTGATAACGATACTTTGATAAGTATTGAAAATATTATCGCAGGTCAAGGAGATGATACTCTTCTTGGAAACTCAGAAGATAATATCATCAAAGGTCTTGGTGGAGCTGATCTGATTGAGGGTGGAGAAGGTGATGATAGATTAGAAGGTGGAGATGGCACAGATACACTCTCATTTCAAAATGCCGCTAGAGGAATCAAAGTCAACTTAAGAGAAAAATTGGCTCAAGATACCAATGTAGGAAAAGATACTATTAGTGGTTTTGAAAATGTTACAGGATCAAGCCATGATGATACGATTGAAGGAGATAGTGGGAAAAATATTCTTGATGGTGGTGTGAGTGGTAATGATACGGTTAGTTATCAAAATAGCTCTCATGGTGTAAATGTAGATTTGGTTCAAGAAAAAGCTAGTGGAGATGGTGCTGATACTATAAAGAATTTTGACAATATCATCGGTTCTTCAAAAGAGGATACCCTAATCGGTAATGGAAGTGCCAATAAAATAGAAGCAGGTGAGGGTAATGATACTTTAACAGGTGCTGGTGGTGCTGATATACTCGATGGTGGAAAAGGAGATGATCTATTTAAAGAGTTAAATGGCACTACAACAGGAGATGAACTTGATGGTGGAGAAGGGATTGATACAGCTGATTATAGCGATAACAGTAGTGCAATTAATGTCACACTTGATGGAGAAAACCTTGTTAGTGTGAGTTCTAATCACAAGATCAAAAATATCGAAAATATCATCGGTGGTAAAAAAGCAGATAATATCACAGGAGATAGCAATGCAAATACAATCTTGGGAAATGGTGGATCTGATAAGTTAGATGGAGCTGATGGTGATGACTTTATAAGTGGTGGTGAGAGTAGTGATGAGATAAAAGGAGGTGCTGGTAAAGATATATTAAAGGGAGATAGCGGAGCTGATACCCTTTATGGTGAAGATGACAATGATACTATCTATGGAGGATCTGGGAATGATAAACTCTATACAGGAGAGGGTGAAAACTTCGCATATGGTGATGGCGGTGATGACACTCTTTTTGGAGGTAGTGGTCTAGATAGGCTCTATGGTGGTGGTGATACGGATACTGTAGATTACTCTAAAGAGACATCTTCAGTTACAGCTAATCTTAGTATAGGAACAGCTAGTGGAACTAGTATAGGAAGTGACTTTTTATTTAATATCGAAAACATTACAGGTGGAAAAAGAGGTGATACTCTAACTGGTAATGATAGTAAAAATACCTTGATAGGAGGAGCAGGAGCAGATAAGTTAGAAGCTGGTAAAGAAGATGACTCTGTTTCTGGTGGAGATGGAAATGATACTATCATAGCTGGAGAGGGGGATGATACTATAAGTGGAGGAGCTGACACTGATACAGTCGATTATAGTAAGCTTACACAGATATCAAGTGGTATTAATGTTGATCTGACAAAGAGTGAGAAACAGAAGATCAACGATGAGTATGGAAATGATAAGCTTAGTAGTATAGAAAATGTTGTTGGTTCTAAGTTAAACGATACTCTAATAGGTGATGAGCATAATAATGTCTTAGAGGGTTTAAGTGGAAAAGATAGATTAATAGGTGGAGCAGGTGATGATACTCTAAAAGGTGGATATGACAGAGATACTCTAATAGGTGGTAGTGGAAATGACAGCTTAGTTGGTGGTGGTGGTGTCGATACTGTGGTTTATGATTATATCACATTTGATATCACAGCTAATTTTAAAAATGGCTTTGTTGATATAGTAGGAGGGGAAAGAGATACTATCTCCTCGATTGAGAGGTATTTGGGAGGAAAGGGTAAAGATATAGTAATTGGAAACTCTTCTGATAATACCTTCTATGGAGGTGATGGAAATGATACCTTATATGGTTATGGTGGAAAAGATGTTTTAAGGGGTGAGAGTGGAGATGACCTTCTAATTGGTGGACTTGGAGCAGATACAATTAATGGTGGAGGTAATGAAACATATGGTGATACTGTAAGTTATGATGGATATGCATTTGGTATAAATGCAAACCTTGCTGATGGAAAGGTTACTGATAGCCAAGGAACTATAGATACGATAAATAATATTGAAAATATTATAGGATCAGATAACAAAGACAGTATCATTGGTGATGAAGATAAAAATACTTTGATTGGAAATGGTGGAGATGATATCTTCAAAGGTGGAGATGGAGCTGATATCATCAATGGAGGAGGTGGTAGTGATACTATCGATTTTTCAGATGCTAGTAGTTCTGGAATAGATGTTGATCTAAGAAAAGATAACACAAATGGCAACGAGAGAGTTCAAAATGATGGTTTTGGCAAAAAAGATATCATAGATGATATTGAAAATATCATAGGAACGGACTTTAGTGATACTATTTTTGGTGATGGGGAAAATAATATTCTAACAGGTGGTGATGCTGATGATACTTTAAAGGGCTATGAAGGTACTGATACACTTTTGGGTGGATCTGGTAATGACAGACTAAGTGGTGGAAAAGGCGATGATAAGATAGATGGAGGAGCTGGAGATCATAACATTGTTGATTACAGTGAGGCTGGAAGCGGAATAGACTTGAATTTAAAAGATGGAAATTCAAGAGGTGAGGGATATGATAGGATATCTAATATCCAAGATGTTATAGGATCTTTCAATGCTGATACACTAATCGGAGATGACCATAGGAACACGATAAGAGCTGGTGCTGGAAGTGATACTATCCGTGGAGGAGAGGGTGCTGATATCTTGATGGGTGAAGCTGGGAGTGATTATCTTCAAGGTGGACTTGATGGAGATACTCTTTATGGAGGTGATGAAAGTAGCGACAATGGTAGCGACTGGGCTGATTACTCATATCAAGATACTCAGGCAATCAATGCTGATCTTTCTAACTCTAAAATATATGATAAAACAGACAGTTCAAAGTTTGATAATATAAATGGCATAGAAAATGTCAAAGGAAGTAAACTTGATGATATTATCAAAGGTGATGACAATGCCAATACATTGCTTGGAGGAGATGGAAAAGATCTGTTCTACTCTACAAAAGGTAATGATGAGATTGATGGTGAGGGTGGAGTAGATACACTTAGCTTTGCTGAAGGAACACAAGCTGTTAATCTTGATCTTAGCCTTAAAAAAGCGACTGATGATGGATTTGGCAATGAAGATGTCATCAAAAATATCGAAGTTATTATCGGATCTGATTATGCTGATACATTGATTGGTGATTCGGTAGCCAATACTATTCAAGGTGGTAAGCAAAATGACATCATCAAAGGAAACGATGGAAATGATCTGCTTGAGGGGCAAGAGGGTGATGATGACCTGCAAGGTGGTGATGGTGCTGATATCTTAAATGGTGGTGTAGGTGCCGATAGCCTTGATGGAGGAATTGGAGATGATACACTTGATGGTGGAGCAGGTAATGATCTTATTAAAACCGGACTTGGAAATGATAATGTAAGTGGTGGAGATGGTGTTGATACTCTTGACTATCGTGATAGAACAGTAGGAGTTAAAGCAGAGCTTAGTGATGGTGGGAC
>CAZYJF010000023.1:3676-12353 GCA_964647715.1 uncultured Sulfurospirillum sp.
ATCTTGATGGTGGAGATGCAAATGATACTTTAAGGGGTGGTGCTGGAAATGATACCCTTAAGGGTGGAAGTGGAACAAAAGATTGGATTGCTTTTGATGAGGCAGGAGCAGGTAGTGTCAATGTTGATTTGAGTTTAAACACAGTAACGAGTGATGGATACGGTGGTACTGACACTTTAAGTGGAATAGAGTATGTAAGTGGATCACAGCATGATGATACCATCAAAGGAAAAGCTGGATATAACAGGCTTAAAGGTAATGATGGAGATGACACATTCTTAGCAACTGCCGGAAATGACTCTTTAATCGGTGGCGAAGGAAGTGATACTGTAAGTTATGAGCAGTATAGCACAGATGTGAGTGTTGATCTTTCCGGTAAGACCTCTTCTAGTGATGGTGCACTTTTTGATAGTATCGAAAATGCCACAGGTGGTAGTGCAAATGATAGTATCACAGGTAATAGTGGTTCTAATACCCTAAAAGGATTAGCAGGAGATGATGTTTTAAGTGGTGGAGATGGAGTTGACAGTTATGATGGTGGTGCTGGAGATCATGATAGGATAGATTTTAAAGAATCAACAGGAAGTGTGGAGGTTGATCTCTTAAATACAAGAGTGGTCAATGATGGATATGGCAACACTGAAGAAGAAGTTGTAGGGATAGAAGATATTGGAGGAAGTGAAAATTACGGTGATAAACTCATAGGAGATAACAAGACAAATACCATTTACGGATATGGTGGTAATGATAGACTCTATGGAAATGGAGGAGCTGACTATCTAGATGGAGGAACAGGTGCTGATACACTCTATGGTGGAGATGGAAATGATTCACTATTGGGTGGAGATAGTGCCGATATATTCTATGGTGGTAAAGGTGTGGATAGTTATGATGGTGGTAATGATATCGATACTATCTCTTTTGCTGATGTGATGACTGCTACTGGTATCAAGATAGATTTGGGAGCTGATAATAGTGCGGGTCATGAAAAAATTCAAGATGATGGTTATGGAAATAAAGAGACCTCTATCACAAAAATAGAAAATATTATCGGTTCTAAAAATAATGATGAGATTAAAGGTGATGGCGGTGATAATACTATTGAAGCTGGAGATGGTGATGATATAGTTTTCAACTCAGCTGGTTCAGATAAATTAGATGGTGGAGATGGAGTTAATACTTTAGACTTTTCACAAGCAAGTTCAAGAGCTTTTGTGAGACTAGATAGCTCTTATGCCACAGTTGCTGGTGAGCAAGATAGTGTTGTAAATTTTCAAAATGTAGTTGGTACTGATTTTAATGATACTGTGTATGGAGATAACTCTACAACAAAAACAAATCTCATTCAAACTGGAAAAGGGAATGATATCGTTTATGCAGAAGGTGGTGATGATACGATAGAAGGTGGAGCAGGTAATGATTGGTTGTATGGATATGCTGGAAATGATATCATTGATGGTGGAGTAGAAGCTGATGGCACACAAGGAGATGACTGGGTTAGTTATCGTTGGGGTGGAGGAAGTCAAAATATCATAATTGATCTATCTCAAGGAAAAACGACTAATGATGGATATGGGAATACTGATACTCTTAGAAATATAGAACATATACAAACCTATAACCATGATGATACTATCACGGGTGATAATAATGCTAACTCAATTTCGGCTATGGGTGGTAAAGATGTGATACATGGACTTGCTGGAGATGACCATATACTAGGTGGTGCAGCTCAAGATACAATATATGGTGATGATGGTAATGATTATATAAATGGTGGAACGGATAGAGATATCATAGATGGTGGCAAAGGAGATGATGAGATCCATGGTGGAGATGGAGAAGATTTTATCACTGGTGGAGATGGTAATGATACAGTCTATGGTGAGTTAAATGATGATACCTTTTATGCAGGATCAGGAAATGATAGCTATGATGGAGGGGATGGAGTTGATACTATAGATTATACTCAAAGTTCAAGTGCTTTGAGTGTGAGTTTAAATGATGGAGATGATAGTGTTAGTGATGGAACAAAAACAGATACTTTAAAAAGTGTGGAAAACCTGATCCTCTCCTCTAAAGATGATACGATAGAGATTAATTCACTTCAAGCCATATCACAGCTAAATAGTCTGGATGCAAAAGAGGGGACTGATACTCTTAAGATCAATGAAACTATGGATTTGAGTGATGTTTCATTTTCTATAGTTAATATTGAAAAAATAGAGATAGCAAGTGGTAAAACTGCTACTTTTAGAGTCGAACAAATCAGTGACAAGAGTGTGAGTGGTGCAGGAGATATTTTAGTGAAGGTTGATGGAGATTCAAACCAAGATTTTAACAATATCACTGTAACTGGAAGTAAAACTGTAGAATTTACAAATGATTCAATATTTGGTGGAGATTTTAGAGATTTAGCTGTGAAGATAGATAGTGCAAAGAGCTTGACTGTGGCAATTGGTAAAATATATGATAAAACAGTGACAAATGATGGAACAATCATTTTAACAAATCTAGATCAAAAATCAGATGCCGACTTATCAACTATCAATGGTAGTGTTAAAGTTCATTCAAATACAGATGTGGAATTTACAGGAAATTTGGCAAATGTACCATTAACTATTACTAGTGGTACATTTACAGTAGATGATGCAATTTTGGGAACAAGATCAGTAGATGGTACTGGTAATTTGGTAGTCAAGACAAATGACAGTAGTGCAGATCTCTCTAATGTAAATCTAAGTGGAAGTGGTTTACTTACTGCCGTATTGGGTGATGGAAGTGATAATGTAGTACTTAGCAGTGGTGATGATAAAGCACAGATTGCTACTAACTCATTAACATCTAATGATACTATCGATGGAGGGGCTGGAGTCGATACTCTAGAGCTTACAGCTGGTGGTACACTGAGTGATAGTGACTTTAGCAATCTATCCAACTTTGAATCTTTGGTGATGGGTAATACGGCTAATACTGTGACTTTAGGAAGTGAAGCACAAGATGCAGGATTTAGAAGTATCAATGCAGGTGGAGGAAATGACACAATCACACTTGAAAATTCAAATATCACACAGATTAATATGGGTGATGGAAATGATAGTATAAAACTTACTAGTTCAGTGTTGACAAATAGTACAAGTTATGATGGTGGTAGTGGAAATGATACTCTTGAGTTTACTTCATCAGATACGATAGATATGACAAAGTTATCAAAGTTTTATAATATTGAGACGATTAAGATGAGTAGTGGAGATGACAGTCTAATTTTCGCAGATAAAACTGAGTTTGATAGTGTGATAGGAGAGTTTGATATTGTAGATAGTGGTGGAAATGACACTGTTACTTTTGAAAATAGTGTAAGTGGGGATTTGGATTTTGGAAAACTTAGTGAGTTTGAGACTTTAAAACTCTCAAATGGTGCAAATGATATAACTCTTAGTGGAGATGAACCATCAACTGTTAGTAGTGGAAGTGGAGATGATACCTTTACACTCGATTTTTCAAATGTTACAAATATTGATGCTGGAAGTGGGAATGATACAGCGAAATTGACTGGCTCTGCTACAGCCAATGATAGTGATTTTAGTGGAGCCCAAAATGTAAAAAATATTGATACTCTTGATCTAAGCTCTCTTAGAATCAATGGAGCAGATGATAAAGAGTTTATCATCACAAAAGAGATGATCCAAAAATGGGATGATGGAGATAAAAAAATTACTTTAAAAATCACTGCAGATCAGGCGGAGAATTTTCAAGTAACCGCAGATGATTCGGCAGACAGTAGTGATGATAATTCCACAGTTCATACGAGTTTGAGTGATAATAGCACATATACTTTTAGTGACGGAAGTGAATTACTTGTTGAAGTAGTTTAAACTATTTTATAAATTGGCATAAAACTTGCTTTAATTGCATTACTAAAGATGCAAGGAGTTTTATGTCAAGAGTTGAAACGAAAACTCACATACAATCTCAAGTAGATGAGATTCTTAGGCAAATCCAAACAAATCCAAACAATCCAAATCTATATAATGCTCTTGGAATAGTTCTTGAAAGAAATGGCGAATTGGATAGAGCTATAGAGTATTATAAAGAGGCTATTAGGGTTGATAAGAGTTACATTAAGGCTTATAACAATATCGGTGCGATTATGTACCGAAAAAAAGAGTATAAAAAAGCAGTTGAGATCTTCAAACTAGCTCTTAGTGTAGATGAAAGCGATGTATCTACCTATGTCAATATCGGTGCGGCTTGTAACAGGGCTAAATTTTATGATGAAGGTATAGAGTATCTAAAAAAGGCGATTAGCTTAAATCCAAAAAACAGTGGTACTTACACAAATCTTGGAAATATTTATAATAAAACAAGAGAGTATAATTTGGCTTTAAAAGCTCACAAAGAGGCTCTAAAGCTAGATCCTAACTCTGCAATAAACCATGCAAATATCGCAATCAGCTATAAAAATCTACTAAGGTTTAAAGAGGCAAAGAGATCACTAAAAAAGGCTATTTCAATCGATCCAAACTTTGTCAATGCACACTTTGATCTTGCTACTACTTATTTGCAACTTGAAGAGTATAAGAGTGGTTTTAGTGAGTATGAGTGGAGATTGAAAAAGGAGGAGATGGCAGGGGTTTTGGTAAATCTAAAAGAGGTTCTAAAAAAACCTAGATTTTCTTTAAATTCTCCCAAAAAAGGAAAAACACTACTTCTTTGGAGTGAGCAGGGTTATGGGGATATGATCCAGTTTGCTAGATTTGCCAAAGTTTTGAAGCAAAAGTATCCATCATTGAAGATAAAGGTTGAAGTTAGAGAGGCTCTTGTAAATCTCTTTAAAGAGCAGGAGTTTTTTGATGAAGTGATAAAAAGGGGTGAGAGTTTTGGTGAGTTTGATTATCAACTGCCTCTTATGAGTTTGGCTCATATTTTAAAGAGCACGGCAAAGAAGTTGCCATTTTGGGATAGTGCTTATTTGAATATAGAGGATGAGAACTTTGATCTTGAGTATGAGAGCAATAGGTTAAATATCGGTATCGCTTGGAGTGCTAGTGCTACTAGTGACAGTTATGCCGAGAGGTTTATAGGGCTAAAACATTTTGAGCCGTTGATGAGAGATAAACAAATTATGCTTTTTTCTTTACAAGTGGGAGATAGTAAAGATATAAAAAATTACAGCAAGAGTGAGATAGTTGATCTAGAACCTAGGCTAAGGGATTTTAAAAAGAGTGCTTTAGCTATAAGAAAGCTTGATCTAATCATCACATCTGATACCTCTATCGCACATCTAAGTGGAGCTTTGGGAAAAGAGACTATCGTGATGCTTCCAAAAAAGAGTGAATGGAGATGGGGAGTGGATAGAAGTAGAAGTATTTGGTATAAAAATACAAAACTAATCAGACAAGAGAGTGAGGGTGAGTGGGAAGCTGCCTTTGAAAAGTTGGAAAAATTTCTAAAAAAGAGGCTTAAATGACAGCACCTTTAGGAAGAGTAAGAGATAAGTCACTCTTAGATGCCTTTGAGGCTATGCTGGCATACCATTTTGGAAATGTGGAGAGAAACACGATAAAAAAGCTCTCGCCAAAGGCTCTTGAGAAGCTTGATTTTAACTCTATCAAGGTGATTTGCAGAGAGGTTGGGCTAAAGGCTAGCAATAAAAAGGTAGATATCAAAAAAATCAAATCCTACCAGTTTCCAGTAATCGTTTTTAGAAAAGATACAAATGAGGCATATTTTGTATTAAAAGTAGAGGATAATATCGCCAAAATCAAAAGAGATAAAAACTCTTCCATTGAGTCGATTCCACTCTCAAATCTAAGAAGATATGAGAGAGTCTTTTTCATCCAAAAGCCTCACTCCAAACAAAAGCACCTTGAGATTGGGGATAAAAAGGATAAATCTTGGTTTTACAACCCTATAAAAAAGATGTACAAAAGTTATATAGAGGTTGGTTTTTTGACACTTTTTATCAACCTTTTTGGTTTGGCACTACCTCTTTTTACGATGAATGTCTATAACAGGGTAATACCAAATTTTGCTATTGAAACTCTTGCAGTTTTGGCTTTTGGTGTGGGTGTGATCTTTGTGTTTGATCTGATTTTAAAGAGTGCAAGGCTTAGTATCTTAGAGAGAGTTACAAATAATCTTTCAAACCACTTTGAAGAGGAGTTATTTAAAAAGTCTCTATCTGTTCATGCCCAAGATGACCATTATCACATAGGAACAAAGACAAATCTCTTTCGTGAACTCTCTATGGTGAAGGATTTTTTCGCTACAAAGTTAGTATCTATTTTGGATTTGCCATTTTTCTTTATAGCAACACTTACTATATATATCATCTCTCCTGTTATGGCGATAGTGCCTTTGATAGCAGCTGGGCTTATCTTTGGTATTAACTTTGTGATGCAGTATCCTATATCAAAGCTTCATAAAGAGAGTTTTAAAGAGGCTCAAAGCAAACAGGCATACTTGGTGGAGCAGTTACAGGCGATTGAGGAGATCAAGCTTTCAAATGCACTTCCTAAGGTATCACATAAATGGGCTAGGATTGTTGATTTTTATAATCACTTAAATGGGAAAATGCAATTTCTAACAGGTACGACTAACTTTGTATCATATACTATTTTGCAATCTGTATCTTTGTTTAGTGTGATAGTTGGTGTTTATGTGATTCACAGTGGAGAGCTTTCAGTTGGTGGTTTGATAGCTATAACTATTCTTTCAGCTCGTGCTATGGTACCTGTGATGGCACTTTCAAGCTCTATGATTCGTTTTAAGCAAGTTCGTGATGCTTTGGATTCATTAAATAACTATTGGCACTTAAAGAGTGAAAATCAAAAATATATAGAGATGGGTATTGGGAAGATAAAGGGGAGCATTGAGTTTGAAGATGTGAGTTTTGTCTATCCAAATGCTAAATATCCGGCACTTTCAAATGTATCATTTAAAATAGAAGCTGGTGAGAGGGTAGCAATCATCGGTCAGACAGGAAGTGGAAAATCAACAATCCAAAAACTCTTAACTGGGCTTTTAAAGCCAAATAGTGGGAAGATCTATATAGATAGACATGATATCTCATCTTTGCATCCTGTTGAGTTGCGAGAGAATATCGCCTTGATGCCACAAGAGCCATATATCTTTAGTGGTACTTTAAAAGAGAATCTTGAATTAGGAGAGTCAATCTCAAAAGAGAAGATGGATGAAGTTATCTATAGAAGTGGTTTGAGTTCACTTTTGAGAAAAGTAGGAAGTGCTGATGATTTTGAAGTAGGTGAGAGAGGGAAAAATCTATCTGTTGGACAAAGACAGTTGATAGGACTTGCAAGGGCATTGATGAGAGACTCTTCAATACTCATCTTGGATGAGCCAACTTCTGGAATTGATGTGAGTTTGGAGAAGAGTTTGGTTACGGATTTAAAAGAGAGTTTAATTGATCGTACACTTATAGTCATCACTCATAGATTTGCGGCACTCGATCTTGTAGATAGGGTAATACTACTAAATGATGGAAAAGTTGTAGCTGATGATAAAAAAGATAAAGTTTTATCGATGTTAAGAGGGAGTGAAAGTTGATAGATGAAAGAACTTGGAATCACAAAATTGTAACGATTCCTATCATGATCTTTGTAACTGCTTTTATCGTATGGGCTAGTTTGAGTGAAGTAGATGAGATGGTAAGAGGAGAGGGTAGAGTAATACCTTCATCTCAAACTAAAATCATACAGCACCTAGAGGGTGGTATCATAGATAAGATCTATGTAAAAGAGGGGCAAAAGGTAAGGGCTGGAGAGGCGATATATAGGATCAAAAATGCAAAATCAAAGGGTGATTTGGTATCAAAAAAGATAACTTTAGATTCTCTCTTAGCCCAAAAGCAAAGATTGGAAGCTGAAGTTGATTTTAAAGAGTTGGAGTTTGATCCTAATATTTCAAAAGATCTGGCCAATTCTCAAAGAGCTGTTTTTAAAGAGGAGATGGAAAAGTTTAAGAGTGAATTGATGGCACTAGAGGATAAGTTAAAGCAAAATAGACTTCAAAAAAAGCAGAAAATTTCCAAATTAGCAAATCTTAGAACTGAGTTAAAGACAGAAAATGAAAATTTGAGTATGGCAAAAAAGCTATATGAAAAGGGAGCAGGATCTAAAAAACAGTATCTAATGGAGCTTTCAAAAAAGCAGTCATTGCTAACTCAGATCAATGATCTAAAAAACTCTTTGCCGATATTGGATCAAATGATTTCAGAATCAAAAAACAAAATCAACGGTTTTAAAAGTGAGCAAAAATCAAAGTGGCTCAAAAAGCTTTCAGATGTAAATACGAAGATAAAAAAGTTAAAAGAAGAGAGTATCGCAGGGAAAGAGAGAGAAGAGAGAAAAGTTGTCACATCTGTGGTAAATGGAATAGTGAAAAAATTATATTTTCATACTATTGGAGGAGTGGTAAAACCAGGGGACAGGATAGCTGAAATTACACCAATAGATGATAAGTTAATTATAGAAGCTAAGATTAAAAGCTCAGATAGAGGTCAGATCGTAGAGGGACAAAAAGCATCTATCGCAATCACAGCTTATAGCTATACAAAATATGGGATGCTCGATGGTGTATTAAAGTCTATTTCACCTGATAGTTTTATCGATAAAAACGGGAAAAGTTACTATCATGTCAAGATCAAGGCAAATAG
>CAZYJF010000024.1:0-12249 GCA_964647715.1 uncultured Sulfurospirillum sp.
ATCATTAGCAATATGATTGATGGATACAAAAATTTATCAACACTGTATATGCTCGGAAGAGTGTTTTTAGAAAAAACGAATAGTTCTTGCTACTGTTTTAGCAGTAGCAGTCTATTTTCTATATGAGAGTAAATTAGCTTGACTCTTTTTGGCTTTGTCTGCCCTGCTTTTTACTTTTTTGACCTTGTTGAGAAAAACGAATCAAGTCTTCAGTGCTTTTTATCTCATCAGGTATATTTTTAAAACACTCTTCAAGCACTTTAGCTGCACTAAGAGCATCTGAATAAGCTCTATGATGCTCTCCTGCATCGATACTTAGATGCTGTCTTAGATATCCTAATCCATGTCTTTGAGCGGTAATTGTCTTTTTGGATAGATTTACAGTGCAGAGTCTTCTATTTAGCAGTTTTTCCTCACCGATAGTCTCTAAAGATTTTGATATGAAGTTATAATCAAAACCCACATTATGAGCTACAAATACACAATCTCCTAAAAAATTCTTAAATTTTTTCAAGGTATCTTTTAAGGATGGCGCATCAGCTAGATCAGCCACTTCGATATTTGTCAGTTTTGTTATAGTACTTGGTATATAATCAGCATAGACATAAGACTCAAAACGATCTAAAATCTCACCATTTTTCATCTTAACTGCACCAATTTCTATGATTTGATTTTTAACAGGTGAGTTACCATTTGTCTCTATATCAACTACACAATATATCTCATCTTTATAGCTGTTTTTGTAAGTTCTAAGACATACTTCATCATCATCTTCTACGATAGACAAACCATAATCTTTAAGAGTTTGACTATCTACTTCACAATCAAAATGAGATTTCAATCTATTTAAACAACTTTGATACTCCTCTTTTGCTAGAGGTCCATTTTCGAGCTTGAATATTAGTGAGTCAAATTTAACCAACTTTAATCGCCTTCATAAAATTTTCTATCTTTATTCTATCTTTTTTGCCTTTAGATTTCTCTACACCACTGCTTAGATCAACCCCATAAAAGCCAAAATTAGATATTTCTTTTACATTTGTTTCATTTATTCCACCAGCTAAGATGATTTTAGAGCAATCAATCCCCTCAAACCACTCCAAAGGAACTCTTTTGCCCTCCCCTCCATAACTTTGCACATAGGCATCAACAAATCTATACTCATCGTCATAATTTAACAGATCACTTTTTTTAGATGCACGAACAACTTTGATATGAGGAAGCATCAACTTATCATAAAACTCTTTTTGAGCTTCAAAGTGGATTTGTGCAAGTGAAATTCTAGAGATTTGAGCAATCTCATTTACTTCATTTGCATCTGTATTGACAAAGAGCCCTACTCTTTCAACAAATGGTGGAAGTTTTTCAATTATTTTTCTAGCACTAATTGGCGAAATATATCTAGGAGATTTTTCGTAAAAGACAAATCCTAAAGCATCTGCCCCATTTTCGACACAAACAAGAGCATCTTCTAGATTGGTAATTCCACAGATTTTAACTCTCATCAAATCTTCAAACTCTTTATCGCTTTAGCATAGTCATCGCTTCCATATACATAACTTCCAGCTACTACTATATCGACTCCAGATGCTTTTAACTCTTGGATATTTTTATCACTAACCCCACCATCAACTTCTATAAGGGTTTTTGCACCTCTTTTTTCTATCAAATCTTTTAATCTCTTTGCTTTTTCTAAGACATTTGGGATAAATTTTTGACCACCAAAACCAGGATTTACACTCATTAGTAAAACCATATCCAAATCATTTATGATATATTCTAAGTCTTCAAGTCCTTTATGAGGGTTCAATACAACACAAGGGGATATGCCATATGATCTTATCTTTTGGATGAGTCTATGTACATGCTTCTCCTCTTCTATGTGAAAAGAGAGATATTTTGGCTTCAAAGGGGCAAATAGATCAACAAAAAATGTATTATTCTCCACCATCAAGTGAATATCAAGAGGCTTGGTTGCAGCTTTTGCCACTGCTTCAACTACCACTGGACCAATTGTGAGATTTGGGACAAAGTGTCCATCCATAACATCTACATGCACTAGATCACATCCGGCTTTACATATCGCATCTACTTCATCTGCCAATCTTCCAAAATCGGCTGATAAAATACTTGGAGCTACCAACAAAATATATCCTTGTAATGTTTGAGATTTTAAGAGATACTTTTTGATTTACTTTACTTACACAAGAGTTGCTCACGGTGGGGTACCCCCCAAAGCTAAAGCTTTGACCCATCGGAACAAATTGTGCCGTAAACTAAATCAAAAAGTATCTGCTAGATTATAACACAAATCTACATCGAAGCCATATTCATAGAGAAAATTGGCAACAACATAGCAATAACAATAAACCCGATAGTAGCACCTACAAAAAGAATTAGCATTGGCTCCATCAAAGCCAAGAGCATATTGATCTTGTTTTGATTCTCACTAAAGTATAGATCAGCCAAATTTTCCATAACAAGTGCCACTTCACTAGTCTCTTCACCAAGAGCGATAGCTTGGATAAAAGATCTGTCGATATGTTTTCCATGCTTTGCTAAAGATGATGAGAATTTTTTACCCTCAACCACATCACGACTAGCACTCTCAAACTCTTCTCTCATCACATCATTATCCAAAATATTACTTGCTAGTTTTACAGCATGAACAAATGTCACCCCTGATTTTGATAAAACTGAAGTAATATATGAAAACCTAGCTAATTCAAAAGTTCTAATGATCTTTCCAAAGAGTGGAAGCCTAAGCATAAAAGAGTGAACTTTATATCTAAACTTTGGACTTTTTTTCATACCAAAGCTATATAGTATTGAAAGGGTAATGATAGCGATTAGAATGTGCAACCAATATGCACCTAGAAAATCTCCTGCACCAATGACAATCTTGGTTACTGAAGGAAGCTCTTGCTTTAGTTGATCAAACATCGATGTGATCTTTGGAACTACAGTTGTGAGCATAAAAGCGACCATAAAGATAGAGATCACAACTATTACCAATGGATAAACAAGTGCCTGTTTGACCTGACCTGCGACTGCATCTTGACTCTCTACAAATCTTGCCATCTCAAACAACACTTCACTCATCGCCCCACTCTCTTCAGCGACTTTTATAGACTGCTTATAAAAAGATGGTAGAGAAATAATATGCTGAGAATCTAGTGCAGCATAAAAGCTGTTTCCCTCATTCATACTAGTTTCTAATGAATTTAGAAAATCAACCATCTTCGGATCATCTTCATATTGAGATTTTGCAAGTTTTATAACATTTACTATCGGTATTCCAGATCGAAGATAGATAGCTATATTTTTAGAAAATTGAGCTAACTGTTTTGAGCTTAGTTTGTGACTTCTTTTAAAAGAGATCTTATTTAAAAAACCTTCGCTACTCTCTTGGATACTCTCATAGATAATTCCACGAGATTTTAACTTTTTCTTAGCTTCGTCAAGATCCTTCGCTTCGATTCTGGCTTTGACTCTTTTACCTTTTGAGTCATATCCGACATATTTGTATATCATCTAATCTTTAAGCCCCACACGAATGACCTCTTTTAGTGATGTTTCACCTTCAAGTAAGAGTTCTAGTAACTTTTCTGAGATTGTTCTCATACCCTTTTCTTTCATCTTCTCTCTGATCTCAAAATCTGTCATCTTATTTTTGAGCATCATCTTTACATCATCATCCATCAAAAGTAGTTCACCAACCGCGTGTCTTCCGGAAAACCCTGTAAAATTACACTCTTTACACCCTTTTTCTTTATATATAGTCTGACCTTTATCTATACCAAACTCTACTGCTATATCATCGGGTAATTTATCCTCTTCTTTACACTTAGGACAGAGTTTTCTAACAAGTCTTTGAGCCAAGACACCAAGAAGTGAAGATGTAATCAAAAAGTCATCTATCCCCATCTCCACAAGTCTAGTAATCGCAGCTGCTGCATTGTTTGTGTGTAAGGTCGATAGCATCAAGTGTCCTGTAAGTGCAGCTTGAATCGCAATTTCAGCTGTCTCTTTATCCCTGATCTCACCAACCATTACGATATCTGGATCTTGTCTTAGTATTGATCTTAGACCTGATGAGAATGTTAGACCGGTTTTTGTATTGACTTGAATTTGGTTAATATTGTCAGCCTTATACTCAACTGGATCTTCTACTGTGATGATATTTTTATCAGGAGTTGCAACCAATTGTAAGAAAGTATGAAGAGTGGTTGATTTACCACTTCCGGTAGGTCCAGTTACCAAGATCATACCGTGGGCATGATCTAAGAGGGCTTTAAAGTGTTTGGTAAGGTCTTCTTTAAATCCTAGATTTTCAAGTGTTGGGATATGTGAAGACTCCATCAAAATCCTCATAACCACTCTCTCACCATAATAAGTAGGCAAGACTGAAACCCTGATATCCAAGCCTTTACCAGCTATCTTTACTTGAGTTCTACCATCTTGAGGAACTCTTTTTTCGGAGATATCTAAGTTTGAGATAACTTTGATTCTTGAGATAACTAGTGCGATAATATTTTTATCTAGATCAACATGTTTTATCAAAACACCGTCAATTCTAAATCTCACTACTCCTCTAAATTCGTGCATCTCTATATGGATATCACTAGCACCTTTTTTGATAGCTTGATAAAATAGAGAGTTTACAAACTTAATGATTGGAGCTGATTCTTCACTTGTTAATATATCTGAACTGTTTTGCAAAAACTCTGCTAGTGAGATATCCTCTTCTAGTAGTTCACTTTCACTATCTTCATTTATCGTATTTGATAGTTCATTGTCAGTTTTTATCTCTAAAAATCTATGATACAACCTCTCATAAGAGTCTTTATCAAGTGTAGCGATGGGAAAATCTACATCGATTTTATTTAGATAGTTAAAACTATCACTAATCTTCTCTTTATCTATGATAGTCCAGATTTTGTCGTCAATTTTGCTAAACAAAAGTGAGTTTTTAACAGCTAAGTCAATATCTACACCCTCGATCTGTTCAGGGTATAGATCAACATCAGTAAACTCAGGTATATTTCCAAGCTTCATTAATCTGCTCCTAGCGGTATCTCTTCTCTTTTTACCTCTAATCCACTAGCATCATAATAGACTGCATATTGCCTACCATATTCATCAAGTTCTATCTCTCTTCTTAGAGAGTTTGCATCACTCTCAACGACACACTGCTCTTGTGTTGTTTGTGTATTTACTTCATAAGAATTTGGATCTTGAACTTCTATGATCTCTTTACCTGCTTGTAAATCTCTGTTAAATTTTCGTGCAAGTTGTCTTTCGATGAGTGATAAACTAGCTAAACTCTCCCTTAATCTCGCTAAATCTTCACTTCTTTTTACGATGTAAGGAGTTAGCATAATCACAATAGTCTTTCTATCGTAGGAGTTGGAGTTATCTCTAAAAGGGATTCCTAGAATTGGAATTCTTCCAAGAAGAGGTATTCTAGATTCACTCTCATCGGTCTTATCTTTAGTCAAACCACCGATTATCACAGTCTCCCCATTTGTCACAATTGAGCTAGTTGTAACTTCTCTTTTTGTTGTCGTAGGCTGGGCTGTATTTGCTTTTTGATTTTTTTCTATATCTTCACTTTTTACTGTCACTTCAAGAGATACTTTATCATCAGATGAAATTCTAGGCTTTACTTTCAAAGTCAAACCGATATCCTCTCTTTTGTAGCTGTTGATTGGTACAGCTGTGATAGAACTAGCTTGTGCACTTTGAGTTAAGATTGACTCTGTTTGTCCTACATATATAGTTGATTCTTTATTGTTTATACAAAGTACCGAAGGTTCTGATAAGACTTTTGTTACTCCATTTTCATCAAGAAGATCAAGAGTGATACCAGTAGCTAGAGCTTTTTTGAATTTTGGAAGATTTAAATTTGCTAGTGCTTTAACAGTAGTTAGAGGAGAGAGTGAACCATTTAATAACTTCATCCCTATTCCATATAAACCACTACCACTAGAGATTCCTGCCAAAACTTCATACTTTGCACCAAGAGCTTTTGCCTTCTTTTCACTGATCTCTACAATTCTTGCTAATACATAAACTTGTTGTCTTTCTACATCGAGAGATTCTACAACATTTCTTATCTCTTTTAGTTCACTCTCTGTCGCATAGACGATGATTGCATTTAACTCTTCATCCACAGTTACGGTTGGCTTATCTTCACCTCCGGTAATTGATGGTTTGATTCTCTCTGTTTTTACGATTGGAGGCAGTCTTCTTCCATTTTTAGACTTTTGTGGGATATGAGTTGTGACTACTTTTTCATCAGAATTTTCTTTTGATTTTGCAAATGATTTATCTGCCAAGAGCTTTTGTAGGGTCTTAACTATCTCAGTCGCATCAGCATTCTTGATGTAGATTATCTCCATCTTTTTATCAATAGTATCATCAGATTTGTCCATCCTTCGTATATATGGAGCTACCTCTGCTATGTTTTGGCTATTTCCAACCAAGACTATGGAGTTACTAGCATCATCTGCAAATACTGTTACTTTTTGTGTTTGAATTCTATTATCAAACATAGAGTTTATCAATTTTCTAGCTTTTGGGTAGAGATTTTTTGCTTGTGCATTTGTAAGGGTGATAAATTTGACTTGATTATCCATATCTTGATCTAGATTATCTATGATTCTTTTTATCGTCTTGATATTTTCAGGATAGTCAGTCACTACAATAGAGTTGTTTTCATTGGATAGTGATATCTTTCCATATCTAGAGAGTAGGAAATTTACCTGTCTTAAAATTGTCCTGACATTTAAATTTTTTATAGGAATGATTTCAGTCTCTACCTCTCCTATATCACTTTCACCGTACATTGGAGGTGCAGACTTTGAAGCTTCAGAACTTTTTATCACCTTAACAAAACCCATACCTGTATCTCTGATGGTATAACCTTTGGATGCTAAAATATTCTTTAGCAGATCAAAGATATGATCTTTTCTGATAGGCTTTACTGATATATAATCAACTGTGCCATTTACCTTTTGGGAAATCAAGATATTTTTCCCTGTTATTTTTGCAACCATCTTGATAAAATCTACTATCTTTAAGTTCTTGAAGTTAATATTTACTTCATCCCGATTTGTCTGCCTTTGCTTGTCACCTTCATTAAATGCACTCAAATTAAGAGTTGCAATAACCACCAAAGATAAAACTACTTTTCTCATATATACCCCTTAATTTACACTAAAATCTAAATCTATTTCATTACCGTCACGATCCACTGTAAGAGTTAGTGAATCAAGAGCGTTTGCATTTGTATAATATTTCATAACATCACCTAAACTTCTTATCTCCTGACCATCAATTGCCTTTATGACATCTCCTGATTTTAATCCTGCCTTATCAAAGAAGCTTCCCCTTTTTACATAATTGACTCTAAAGCCATTTAGTATGCCGTTTTTTCTTATCTCTTGTATTCTTACATTTTTCCATATCTTGTCTGGATTTTTTATGTAGCTATTCATCTCATCTCTAGTGATTGAGACTGGACCATCACCTTCTCTACTCTCATGTACTGGCTCATTATGAGCTATATCATTATTATTTGTACTAGATTTATCTTCATCATCATCCAAAAGCACATAGTAATTTTTGCCATTTTTCTCAAAAACTACTTTTCTCTCCCCTACTTTGACAAGATCATATCCTCTAAATTTTTCACCTATATAGATAAATTTACTCTCAATACCATCTTCTATGATGATAAAGCTAGCATCTCCCCCAAGATAGGTACCTTTTAGTCTGATATTGTCTAACTTCTCACCATCATCAACACTAGGCTTGTCTGTTGGAATGTCTATCTTGTTTCCGATGATTTTATTCGCTAGACTTATAGAGTAGTGATAGTTATAGGGGTTTGAGTTTTCACTACTGCCTAACTGTACTTTTGGGATAAAAAACAAAGCCACACTCCACAAAAGCTTTGCTATTGCCAATGGAAGAGCGATATAATAGACAAAAAATCTAACTTTCTTACTAAAAGCTTGACTCATATACATACCCCTCTTTTGTTTTTTTGAAGTAATCTCTTACTACTTGATTTTTCTCAAATCTTTTTGTAGGTTTTAATAACAAATGTATCTTTCTTGCTATCAAGTCCGCCTCACCACTTATCTCACCAAAGTCGCCATCAGCTTCGATATGGGCTTTTTTATAATCTAAAATTGAGTGAGTGATTACAGCACTGTTTGCTTTGAAATTAAAAAATCTCTTTATCGAACTTGATGGTTTTATCTCTTTAAGAGTAATCTTGTTATAGAGTAACCATGGTTTTATATCTATCTCTTTTGCTTTTATCGACTCTATCTTGTCATAAAAAACAGTGGCATCTAAGAGTTGAAGATCAACCCACCTGTCTTTGATACTCTTTTCTTTGATCTCGACTAACTCTTTTTTCATAAGATCACCCAAAGCATAAAAGAGATTGACCTTTGGCATAAAGAGTACTAAACCCACTATCAACAGTAAAATTGCAAGTAAAATCTTTTTCATTTGCTAATCTCCAACTCTAAAGTGGCACTATCTGGCGAATTTCTTTTAATCTCAAGTGACTTTACCCTCAAGGTAGAGTTTTCTATTCGTCTTAGCATGGAAGCTAGTGCTGATGCTTTAAGATCATCAAAAACCAAAACTCTACTATCAGATTTTTTATAATCTTTAGAGCTTGGCGAGATAAGTGTCAAACTTTTTATGACTCTTTCATCTTCACTCTTTTTAAATTTTCTCTTTAACAAGGCTAGTGATTTTGCCTCCTCTTCATATTTTAGAAGTTCTTTACTGCTTTGTAGATACTCCTCTTTTGCACGATTTGCAAGAAAATACAAAAAAGCCAAGGCAAAAATAAGTCCTAAAGCAAATATAAAAGTATTCTTCTTCGTCATAATGAGATCCTTAAACTCAAACTATCTCCTTCATATGAACTACTTTCTATCTTGGCTTTTTTAGAGAGGCTTTTTTTTATCTGGCTCTCTCTTTTTGGATCAGCTGTATGAATCTTTAAATTTAGTGATTGTTTATTTAAATCTAACTGCTCAATATACTCATCTTTTTTCAAGATAAGAGTTGAGAGTGTATTTAGTAAGTCCCTAATGGATTTTTGAGATTTGAACTTTTTATTTAGAGATTTTTTAATACTCTTTAGCTGGATCATTGTAGGTGGGAGTTTATACTCTTTTTGTATCTTAGCTCTTTGCTCTTCTAGCTTATTAGTCGCATTTTTATAGTTTATATACTCTAGTAAAAATGATGCAGCAACTATCAAAGAGAGGATTGATAAAGCGATCACATCTGCTCTTTGTAGTAATTCATTGCTACTAGCAGATAGACTGATACGATGTTTTTTGGGTTTTGCACTCTCTAAAATGTCAGCTAGCTTTGAATTTGAATCTGTATCTGCACAAGCACTTGGGATTGATACGATTATTCCATCTATATTTGCCAAAGCAGAGTGTTCATTAACTGCCGTACACTCTTTGATATCATCTAAGACATCTTGAGCAAAATATACCTCTTTAAAAGTGCTTTTTGCTGGGAAAACTTTTTTAAGATCATCTAAAATCTTCTTTTTATCGTATGCGATGATGATAAATTCATCACCAGCTTTTCTAACTTCATAGCTGTAATTTCCCTCAGGCAAAGCTCCTTCATATACTGAAGCTGCCAATCTTTTTGCAGCACTCACATTTTTTACCGGTAACTTGACCTTTTTTACCCAGTAAAATTCTGGCGATAATATAATATTTTGTTTGCCACCTCTAATAAACTTATCTTTTTTAGTGACAAACATAAATTTTTGCGGAGATTTATTAAAAGCTTTTTTCAATATTGCTAATCCTCTTACTATTTACTTCAAAGTCAAAAGAGAGAGTTTCTCTACTCTCTTTTGTATCCAAATCTATTCTACATCTTACTAAATATTTTCTTTTATTACTATATTGTGAAATATTATATATTTTTTTTAATTTTTTCATTGTGGTGGAATTTGACTCATTACATAGATCAATACCTTCTGAAAAGCTCATTTCATCTTCTGCTATCAGTGAAAAAGAGTCTATGGCATTTTCTTGTGAACAATCTAATATTCCATAATATTTAACGGAACCTAGATAGAAATATTTTTCAAACTCATCTTTTGTGATTTTGTAGATATTCTCATCTTTTAAACTCTTGTAGTAGTTATCTTCTAACTTTTTAAAGTGAGAAAATGAGTAGAGTTTACCTTGTCTAAAGTCAAAATCCTCAGTAACAATCTCACTAAAACTAGCTCTTTCAATATCATCTAAATCAACAGTATCAAGTAGCATATTGATAAATGCATAAGGATCACTAAGCTCATATTTTGTAAAAAATTTCTCAATTGCTCTTAGATAGTAAGTAGCACTCTCTTTTTTTGTGGCATTGTGCTCGCTTTTTACGATGGTATCAAGCATATAGTTGATATTTAACTTACCCATCAAAGATTCGCTACAAAAGCCAATTCCTAGTCCACTTTTAGGTTCAGGCAGAGCTGGAAAACAGACAGATAAAAACATATCCAACTTTTGTGATGAGTTTATATCAAATTTCTTTACCATCTTCGTAAAATCTTGATAAATGAGATTTACTTGATTTACATTTTGCAGTTCAAGAGTTCTATCAAATCTATTTTTGGTGATTGAAACAGACCATAAAATCAATGCCGTGATAACAGTAATAAAGCCCAAAGTTATCAATAGCACAATACCTTTTTTCATCAAAATCCTATTTTATTAATTTTGTTAATTTTACATAAAGCTAAATAATGTAAAATATTTTATTAAATTAAGACTTAAAGGATAGACATTGAGAAAAGGTTTTTCACTTATTGAGATTATGATTGTTATC
This sequence comes from uncultured Sulfurospirillum sp., assembly GCA_964647715.1. Classification (GTDB taxonomy): domain Bacteria; phylum Campylobacterota; class Campylobacteria; order Campylobacterales; family QNZT01; genus QNZU01. The sequence goes on from CAZYJF010000024.1 coordinate 10,900, forward strand.
ATTATCATTGGACTTCTTGCAGGACTTGTTTTGCCAAACCTATTGGGACAAGGTGAACAGGCTAAAAGGAAACTTGTATGTATTCAAATGCACTCAATTGAAGATGCATTAAAGAGCTTTAAGATGCAAAATGGAACTTACCCTACAACTGAGGAGGGTTTAGATGCACTTATTAGCAATCCTGATCCTGAAAAATATAAAAGTTACCCAGATGGTGGTTTTTTAGATAAGAAAAAGCCTCTAGATCCTTGGAAAAATCCATACATTTACACAAATGATGAGGGAGAGATAGAGATTATTAGTCTTGGAGCTGACGGTAAAGAGGGTGGAGCTAAAGAGAACGCTGATATAACGCTTTCAACTTGTAATCAAGGTAAGTAGATTTTCATCTACTTTACCTCTTTTGATTAATAAAATCTATATGTAAGACCTACTGAAAGACCAGATTGAGAGTGCTCTACACTTGAAGGTCCAGTATAAAGTTCTCCAGTTTGAGGATTCATACCAACTATTGTATTCATAGTTGTTGTACTCTTTGGTGCATATACATATGCAAAATCAACACTAAAGTTTTTAGATAGATTATATCCTCCACCCACTGTATAGTGATCTTCAACAGTTGCAGGGAAACCTAAAAGATTAAATAGATTCAGTGCATTTCCACCAGCTTGTGCATAATTACCCGGAGCAATTACATTTGGACCGCTTTGTTTTTCTTGGATTGGATTATCTGCATGATTGTATCCTAGTCTTATATTCCAGCAACCTTGGTCATACTGATATCCAAGAGCAATGACATCTTGATCATCCCAACCAAACTGCTTGTAACCTTTAGCATTTGACCAATAGATCTGCTTAAAGTCCACTGCAAAAGTGTTATTTAAATACTCATATGATATACCAACTCCAGCTTGTGCTGGTTGTTCTAAATGATCTCCCATAGCTTGAGGGAATATACCAAAATCTACGAATGGCTGAGTTGCACGAGAGAGTTGATGTTTATACTCCATATCGATTTTAGTCTTATACATCGCACCCATCTTAAAGCCATTTGAAAAATCATAATAAGCTCCAACATTCGCCCCATATCCCAAATCCTGTGAAACTCCATCACCTACATTGTTTCCTTGCATATCTTGATAGTTGATATCAAGTGATCCATACTGCACTAACGGAGTAACAGCAATACCAAAATTTGCCTGTGTGTAAGCTAGTGAAACGCCAAACTGCATCAACTGCAAATTTGTAACCATATGCATATTTCCTGAATCAACTTGAGATTGCTGTGCATCCCTATAGTCAACACCCATACCGGCAGTTCCCCACATACCAATACCTACATACCAATTC
>CAZYJF010000025.1:0-12142 GCA_964647715.1 uncultured Sulfurospirillum sp.
CAAAAAGAAAAGCCGAGGAAGCTAGACTTGCTAAACTAAAAGCTGAAGAAGAGGCTAAGAAAAAGGCTGAAGCTGAAAGATTAGCCAAACTTAAAGCAGAGGAAGAAGCCAGAAAAAAGGCTGAAGAAGAGGCTAAGAAAAAAGCCGAAGCTGAGAGATTGGCCAAGCTTAAGGCTGAAGAAGAAGCTAAAAAAAAGGCAGAAGAAGCTCGTCGTAAAGCTGAAGAAGAAGCCAGAAAAAAAGCAGCTTTAATAGCAGCTCAAGAGTTAGCTGCCCAGCAAGCAAAGGCAGAAGAAGCTAGAAAAAAAGCAGAAGCTAAGAGATTAGCCAAGCTAAAAGCCGAGGAAGAAGCCAAAAAAAGAGCAGAAGAAGAAAGACTCGCTAAACTTAAGGCTGAAGAAGAAGCTCGTAAAAAGGCAGAGGCAGAAAGATTAGCTAAGCTTAAAGCTGAAGAAGAGGCAAAAAGAAAGGCGGAAGCCGAGAGATTGGCTAAATTAAAAGCCGAAGAAGAGGCTCGAAAAAAAGCTGAGGAAGAGAGACTTGCGAAACTAAAAGCTGAGGAAGAAGCTAAAAGAAAAGCAGAGGAAGAAAGACTCGCTCAACTCAAGGCCGAAGAAGAGGCAAAAAGAAAAGCGGCAGAAGAAGAAGCTCGTCTTAGAGCAGAAGAAGAGGAAAGATTAAAAACTGAGTTAAATGATGCTCTAGCACTCTCATCAATCGAGTTTAAATATAACAGCTCTGTTCTACAACCAAAGAGTATAGTCATACTTGATAGATTGGTCAAGATTTTCAAAGAGCACCCAGATATCAACTTTGAAATCCAAGGACATACAGATAGAAGAGGAAATGAAGACTATAACCTAAGATTAAGTCAGTCAAGAGCTGATGCCGTTAAAAAATACCTAGTTAAAAAAGGACTAGATCCACAAAGATTTACGACAGTAGGTTATGGTTCATCAATGCCAATAGCTGATAACTCTACAAATGAAGGAAGATTAAAAAACAGAAGAGTTGTGTTCCAAATAATAGGACAATAATTAAAGTTTTGCCCAAGAGATTGGGCAAAACAACTACCTAACCTTTGTAGTCAGGACTACAAAAAATCCCACAGTGACAAATCCCCTTATTTGGTATCTCATCTTCTATCGCTGGTTTGCAAGGGCAAATTCTATCATCTGCACTTTTAAATTTACCCTCTTTTTTCTCATCAGGTACAACCATAAAACAAGGACAAAATCTTTTCCCATAAAGTAGCTTGTGTCTAGCAAGACCAAGTTTAACACTCTCATTCACCTCTTCGTTTTTATTATATACCCATCCAAACTGTTTACATACTTTGTCAGTAAACTTTTTCGTCTTATCAAGCTCATCTAAAAACTCTTTTGAATTCATATCTAACTGTTTCATACTATTTCACTCCTAAAATTTTTCACTATTATATCTAACTTTTCAACTCTTCTACGACCCATGGTAAACCTTGACGATTTAACTCCTCCATAAATGGATCAGGATCAAACTCCTCTATATTAAAAACACCCTCTCCTTTCCATTTGCCCTCTAAGATCATCTTAGCTCCTATCATTGCAGGAACTCCTGTCGTATAACTTACAGCTTGAGAATTTGTCTCTTTGAATGTCTCCTCATGATCACAAACATTGTATATGTAGATCGACCTTTTCTTACCATTTTTCACCCCACTTGCTACGATTCCTATATTTGTCTTTCCTTTTGTTCTCGCTCCTAAAGATGCAGGATCTGGCAAAAGTGTCTTTAAAAACTGAATTGGGACTATCTTCTTTCCCTCATGCTCTACTGGCTCAATCCCAAGCATACCTACATTTTCCAAACACTTCATATGGGTAAGGTAACTCTCTCCAAATGTCATAAAAAATCTAATCCTTTTTAAACCTTTTATATGCTTTACTAGTGATTCCATCTCTTCATGATAAAGAAGATAACTATCCCTTGGACCTATCTGCGGATAATCCCACACCATTTTGATCTCCATAGGCTCTGTCTCTATCCACTCACCATTTTCCCAATACCTACCCTTTGAACTAACCTCTCTTAAGTTGATCTCAGGGTTAAAATTGGTCGCAAAAGGGTATCCGTGATCTCCTGCATTACAATCAAGTATATCGATAGTTTCGATCTCATCAAAGTAGTGTTTTTGAGCATAAGCACAAAAGACATTAGTAACTCCCGGATCAAAGCCACTCCCAAGAAGTGCCATAATACCAGCTTCTTTGTATCTATCATGATATGCCCACTGCTCCTTATACTCAAACTTGGCAGTATCTGGATGCTCATAATTTGCAGTATCAAGATAATGGGTTTTTGTCCTCAAACACGCTTCCATAATAGTCAAGTCTTGATATGGTAATGCGATATTTAGGACTATTTCTGGTCTTACTTTCTTTATAAGTGATACTAACTCTTCTACATTATCAGCATCAACTTCTGCTATATCTATATCCACACCATATCTATCTTTGATCTCTTTTTGATATGCTTCACATGAACTCAATCGTCTGCTAGCAAGTGTAATATCTGAAAAAATATCCCTATTTTGGACACATTTATGTAAAACTACTCTACCAACTCCACCTGCTCCTATGATCAAAACTTTCGCCATTTTGACTCCTAAAAAACTTTAATAAATTTTGACAATTATACAAAAAAAGGGTTGAATGTGTTTCAAGATGTTACAGATATAGTAAATTTTCTTTTATTTAGTATTTTTTAATTGTCATTGTTAATAAAATTTTATATTGTATAACTAAGTTAATAAAAAAAGGCGAAGAAGATGAAAAATAAATTTTTACTTTACATATCAACACTACCTATCATATACTTAGGATGTGGAAGCATAGAGGTGAGCAATGACGGTGCTAGAATGAGTAGTACAAATTACAGTGTAGATAGAACGACTTCACACTATACAAGCAGAGCAAAAATAGAGCTAATCAAACACTATACTACCCACGGAACGGCTGTCGATATCGCTCTCTCTTCTAATGGAAATGTAGCATATATCGCTAGTGGTGAGGGAGGATTGGAAGTCATAGACATATCAAATCCCTACTCTCCAAAATATATCAATAGTTATGATCTGTTTGAATATACAAACTATGTTGAAGTTATAGATGACATAGTATATGCAGCATACATTACAGAGAACACAAGACCATATATGGATATCAAGGCTTACGATATATCAAACCCCTACTCACCTAAATATATAGGATCAAATGTCAAAAGAAGCACAGTTGCCCACTACCAAGCCAAAAAGGATGGTGTGATGGTTGAAACGGATGATGAGGGCATAGCTGTATATAAACAAAATGGTAGGACTTATCAAAGAGCAGGATCTTACTCTCTTGGAGATCATGCATATGCTGTTGCACTAGCAAGAGGATATATCTTCGTTGCAAACGGAAGAGATGGCTTGAGTATATTAAAAACTGATGCTTATGGGAGTAGTGGAAGATTTATAAAGTAGCCAAGAGCACTTTAATAAGTCTAATCGCTTTTGAGCGGTGAGATAGAGCCTTCTTAACCTCAGCATCAAGCTCTCCTAGAGTTTTCTCATAACCATCAGGGATGAAGATAGGATCATAACCAAAGCCATGATCCCCCCTTGGTTCATCTATGACATCACCATACATCCATCCATGCACACTCCATTCATGTCCCTTATCATCTACAAGTGCCATCGAAGCAGTATAAAAAGCAGGAGTTTTGGAAACAGCTCTTTTTTTCAGTTCATCTATGAGTTTGAAAAGATTATCTTTGTCACTTGCTCCCTCACCTGCATATCTTGCACTGTAGATCCCTGGATCTCCACCAAGAAGAGGTACACTAATACCACTATCATCAGAAAGCACTACAAAATCACTCTCTATGTCTTTTAACTTTTCATATATCGATCTAGCTTTTATCAAAGCATTCTCTTTGAAAGATTTACCATCTTCGATAATCTCAAATGGCTCTAAAAGTTCGTTATACGGAACGACTTCATATTCACAATACTCTTTGATCTCTTTGATCTTGCCTTTGTTGGAACTTGCTAATACTATTTTCATGGAACGATTATAACAGTTAGTTGTGAAATTTTGGATAAATTTAAGTGCCTTTTGATAAAGTTAATACAAATGCATATATTAGGAGTACAAATGAAGTGGAGAAAGTGGGGAAAGAGTAGAAATGTAGAAGATAGAAGGATGAATAGTGGAGGTCGTGGTTTTAGACTTCCATCTCTTCAAACTCTGTTTTTTATATATCCTCTTATCAAGCCTCTATTAAGAAGCAAATTTGGATTATTGGTACTTGGTATTGGGGCATTTGCATACTTTAGTGGTTTTAATCCAATGGGCATGCTAAGTGGAAAACCAAAAACACCAGTAACTCAAGAAGAGAAAAGAGCTGATGATATTCAGGCTGATTTTGCATCAAGTGTTTTAGCGAGTACTGAGCTGGTGTGGGGAGATATATTTAGACAAGCTGGTTATAGATATTCACCTCCTAAGATGGTTCTTTATAGAGGTTATACAAGCAGTGCCTGTGGAGGAGCAAGTTCTGCTATGGGACCTTTTTACTGTCCAAATGACCAAACAGTCTATGTTGATCTAGGATTTTTTGATGAGATGAGAAGAAAGTTTGGTGCTAGTGGTGATTTTGCTCAAGCTTATGTATTGGCTCATGAGGTGGGACACCATATCCAAAACTTACAAGGAACTCTAAGTGAAGTACAAAGAGCCAAGATGGGATTTGGTGCAAACGATAACAAACTCCAAGTAAAAGTAGAGTTACAAGCTGACTGCTATGCTGGTGTATGGGCTCATCATGCACAACAAAAGATGCCTTTTCTAGAAGATGGCGATATAGATGAAGCACTAAATGCAGCCAATGCCATCGGTGATGATACACTACAAAAAAGATCAAGAGGATATGTAGTACCAGATAGTTTCACCCACGGAACTTCAAAGCAGAGAATGACTTGGTTTTTTAGAGGGTTAAAAAGTGGTGATTTAAGAAGTTGTAATACATTTTAGATAATTGGCGATCTCAAAGAGATTTTGAGATCGCTCCTTTTACATATTTGGAAAGCCGTTTTGCAAATCCATAGCATTTGGCAATCCCATAGCCAATGTTACCATATAGACAATCCAAAGTGTCACAAGAATATTTATCGCTACACCCAAATATACAGCCCATTGATTATAACCACCAAATGTCCTTAAGATCCTTAACTGCTCAGATAGATCAGAGCTTTTCTCCTGGGCTAATTGTTTACCCTTCTTATATCTTAGATAGACCAAGTATGGAAACAAAGCACCAGAGACCACCCATACAAAAAGACTAACGATAGGAACTGTACTAGAGATCGCACTAATCATAAAAAATATCAACGCTTCCACATACAGCTTTCTATAAAGCAGAAAAAATATCCCACCTGCAAATGCCCACCAAGACCACTTCCACTTGAACTGATCTATACCACCTTCACTATAAGCACTAAAAGCATCGATATAAAAATCCTCACTTTCAGGCTTGTCTATATATGCTTTTATCTTTTCTATCTCATTTGCATCCATCTGCTCTCCTAAGTTTGTGTTTGAATTATTGTAGCATTTTTTTCTACTTATCATACTCAGCTTGATAAGTATCTACAACATCTCCTTTTTTACCCCAGTTACTCATAAATAACACCTTTGTACCATCAGGATTGACACCTACTTGTGAGCCAAATCCTACAGCATGGGTTTGTGCAAAACGGTTGACTATACCACTTCCATCAAGTTTGAGTGCAAAGACCTCTTTGTACCCTTCTTCGCTTGTACTTAGATAGCACCACCCTTTTCGCTTAAAGTTCCTACAAGAAACATGTCCACCGTTATATTTGCTCGGTAAAAGTCTTGTTCTTTTTCCATCATCTAGCCTATAAGACCAGATGCCATTTTCAGGTCCAAATTCAAACTGCACATAGACCTCTTTGTTATGACTATCTACTCCGATATCACCATGTTCTCCTTGGTTTGCAAGTTTTCTTATGAAGTTCAAATCTATGTCATATTGGTAGATAGAAGATCGATTGTTGGAGATTGGATTCTTTGGATCATCTTTCCAGTTTATCAGGATATAATTTCCCAAAGAAGATACACTAATCCAATCCAACACTTGATCTCCTTTGGCATCTGTCCAGTTGATGTCAGGAAAATCTTTTGTAACGATAGTTTTATTATCTTCTATATCATAGACGATAGCTGTTAGATAATTTTCTCCTACCTTTCTTGCTGCAAAAGCGACATACTTATCATGATAGTCGATATTTCCCTCATATTTTCCTAACAACAACTCTTCATAAGTGGCTTTTGGAAAGGAGATCAGTGTCTTGTAGGAGATTTTATCACTACCTATCGTAGCTTCTTGAAAACTAAACTTCTCACCTCTTCTGTTTATTCCATAAAAAACTCTTGGTTTTTTTGTGGACCATTTCATCTCTGTAAGTTGACCATCTATTAGCCTTTTTTGAGTGATATTGCTCTCTTTAAAAGAGTCAGCATGGTAGATTCGATATCCTAGTCTAAGAAGTGTTGAATTTGAGTTATAACTTTGAGTTTTGGGATAGTTATGAGAGTTACCACTCTGTGTAGCTCTATCTGTGATTCGTGTAACTTTACTCTTAAAAACTGGATCTATGATGGACTTTAGATATGCCGGTTTGGCAACACTTGTATCTGTCTGAATATATGTAAAGTTACTCTCAGGAGGGTAGCTCAAAGTGACTTTTTGTAGATCCTCATTTTCTGTGCTATGTGAACTACTCCCACATCCTAAAAACTGCACTATGATAGTGATAAAAATTAAATACTTCATCTTTAATCCTTTTCTTTAGAGTGTACTCCATAGAAATAAATTAAAACTTAAGCATCAAAATACAAAGGCTTTGCACTTAAACTTATAAAAATATAAGGATTTTAACTGTATAATGGGCTTTTATTTTACAAAAGGCTCAGGATTTGATAAAAGCAAAGAAGAAATTTGGTCAAAATTTCCTCGTAGATGAGTCCGTAAAATCAAAAATCATCCAAGCGATGCCCAATGACTCTCTTCCTATAGTAGAGATTGGACCTGGCTTAGGTGATTTGACACAAAAGTTGCTCCAAAGTGGAAAGCTAGTGAGTGCTTTTGAGATCGACTTAGAGTTATGTGATGTTTTGAAGCGAAAATTTGAAAAAGAGATCGCTTCAGGACAGCTGACACTGGTTTGTAAAGATGTACTTGATGTCTGGAAGGATAAAACACTTTTGGACAAAGAGTATCATCTAGTTGCAAATTTGCCTTACTATGTTGCGACAAATATCATACTAAAAGCACTTCATGACACAAAGTGCAGAACTATTTTAGTGATGGTACAAAAAGAGGTCGCCAAGAAGTTTGAAGCACGAGCAAATGATCGTGAGTTCTCATCCTTGGCGATTCTTGCAAATAGTATTGCTAATGTAGAAGTTTTATTTGATGTGGGAGCAGACTCTTTTGTTCCTCCACCAAAAGTAACTTCTTCAGTATTGAGATTGATCAAAGAAAAAGAGTTTGTAGATAGTGGTAAAAAAGGGATTTTTGACACTCAAGAGGAACTTGTAGAGTTTGAAAAGTTTTTGAGGATTGCTTTTAGGGCACCTAGAAAAACACTAAGCAAAAACCTCTCTAGCGAGTATGATAAGTCCTCTATCTTAAAACTTTTACAAGATCTTGATCTCATGCCTAGTGTTAGACCACATCAACTCTCAATCGATAAATATCACTTATTGTTTAAAAAATTAAAATAATAAGGGTTAATAGATGCAAGAAAACAATCAAAACGACAACAATAAAAAAGTGCCAAGTCAACAACGGCAAGATAACAATCAAAATCGAAACTACCAAAATAGAAATAATCAAAACAAAAACAATCAAAATAGAAATAACAACAGACCAAACAATAAACCGAATAACAAACCAAACAATAAAAACTCCAAAAGAAGACCACCCAAGTTCTCAGCCAAGCTAGGAAATGAAAACTGGGAAATCTTGATGAAAGATGCAATAGCTGCCAACAAAGAGGTGCATAAAAAAAGACTCCAACCCTATGACAATTTTGACATGAACACAAAAGAGAGTGTGAAAATAACTCCACTTGGAGGTTTGGGAGAGATAGGCGGAAACTTTATGGTGATGGAGACAAACAATGACGCAATCATCATCGATATAGGTATGAGCTTTCCTAGTGAAGATATGCACGGAGTTGATATACTAGTTCCAGATTTTTCATACATCAAAAAGATCAAAGACAAGATAAGAGCTATCATCATTACCCATGCACACGAAGATCACATAGGAGCTGTTCCTTACTTTTTCAAACAGTTTCAATTTCCTATATATGGTACACCTCTTCCACTAGGAATGATAGCGAACAAATTTAACGAGCACGGCTTGAAAAAAGAGAAAAGCTACTTTGTACCTATCCAAAAAAGAAAAGTCTATGAGATAGGAGATTTTCAGATCGAATGGATTCATGTAACCCACTCTATCATAGATGCTTCATCACTAGCTATCACAACTCCTATGGGAACAATCATCCATACAGGTGACTTCAAGATAGATCATACTCCTATAGATGATATACCTACTGATCTTTCTAGATTTGCATATTATGGAGATAAAGGTGTCGTTGCTCTACTAAGTGACAGTACAAACTCTTACAAAGAGGGCATCACAAAATCTGAAGCGACAGTTGGACCTACATTTGACAAGATATTCTCAAATGCCAAAGGTAGAGTCATCATGTCAACATTCTCCTCAAATATACACAGAGTATATCAAGCCATAAAACATGGAATCAAATATGGAAGAAAAGTCTGTGTCATCGGTAGAAGTATGGAGAGAAACTTAGATATCGCCATCGAGCTAGGATATGTTGATCTTGACAAGCGTATCTTTATCGAGCCTCATGAAGTAAATACATATGATGATAAAGAAGTACTAATCGTCACAACAGGTAGTCAAGGTGAGACTATGAGTGCTCTATATCGAATGAGTATAAATGAACACAGACACATCAAGATCAAGCCAAGCGACCAAATCATCATATCTGCCAAAGCCATTCCAGGGAACGAGGCAAGTGTATCTAGAGTCATGAACCACCTCATAAAAGCAGGTGCTAGTGTAGCTTATCAAGACTTTAGTGAGATACATGTATCAGGACATGCTGCTATGGAAGAGCAAAAGTTGATGCTAAGACTTGTAAAACCAAAATTTTTCCTACCAGTTCATGGTGAATATAATCACATATTCAAGCACAGAAACACAGGAGTTTCATGTGGAGTAAATCCAAAAAATACTTACTTGATGAGTGATGGAGATCAGATAGAAGTAACTCCAAGATATATCAAAAAAGTTGGAAGTGTAAAAGCTGGAAAAACATACATCGATAACCAACTAAACAAACAGATAGAAGATGACATCATCATAGATAGACAAAATCTAGCAGATGCTGGTGTCGTTATGATAGTAGCACAAATTGACAAACAAAGCAGAAAACTTATCAACAATGCCGTAGTTAGAACATACGGAATAGTTCCAGACAGAAGAGATAAAGCATTTTCAAAAGAGATAGAGACTATTCTTGAAACATTCTTGATAAATGCCAAAGATGATGTCTTACAAGATAGAAGAGTCCTTGAAAACTCTATCAGACAAGTAGTTAGAAAACATATCTTTAGAAAAAAGAAAAAATATCCAACTATCGTGCCTACAATCTTCTTGATGTAGGTAAAATGATGGATTTTAAAAAAATTGCCAAAGAGGTTTTAGAGACTGAAGCCCATGAGCTTTTGCAATACTCTAAAAAGATAGATAAGCAGATCAACATGATTGTAGAGCTCATCTACAATACCAAAGGCAAGCTCATCATCACAGGTGTCGGAAAGAGTGGTCTTGTAGGAAGCAAAATGGCTGCTACTTTTGCAAGTACAGGAACGAGTAGCTTTTTTCTTCATCCAACTGAAGCGATGCATGGTGATCTAGGCATGATTGGAGCAGAAGATAGTATCTTAGCCATTAGCTACAGTGGTGAGAGTGAAGAGCTACTAAAGATGATCCCCCATATCAAACGCTTAAATGTTCCGTTGATTGGGATGAGTGGGGATAAAAATTCTACTTTAGCAAAGAGTAGTGATCTATTTTTGTTGATTGATGTTCAAAAAGAGGCATGTCCTCTAAATGCCGCTCCTACATCTTCTACGACACTCACTATGGCTTTGGGAGATGCACTAGCCGTTTGCTTGATGGAGCGACGAGAGTTCAAAAAAGAGGATTTTGCCTCATTTCACCCAGGTGGATCTTTAGGTAAAAAACTTTTCATAAGACTAAAAGATGTCATGAGAAAGAAAAATCTCCCAATAGTACCAAGCAATACTTCGCTAAAAGATGCGATAATAGTCATGAGTGAAGGAAGATTAGGTGTCGTCTTGATAGAAGAAGATGATAAATTAGTAGGTATTTTAACTGATGGTGATCTAAGAAGGGCTTTGATGAGAGATGATTTTGATATCAATAACAAAGTAACTCTATATGCCACACTCTCTCCAAAGACGATAAATGATAGAAACACCCTTGCTAGTGATGCTCTAAAATTTATCGAGGATCAGAAGTTACAACATATAGTCATCACAGATGAAAACACTCATATAGAGGGATTAGTTCATATCCATGATCTAGTCGAAATGGGAATAAAATCATGAGAATAAATAAATTTTTATCACACAACACAAAATACTCTCGCCGTGAGGCTGACGAACTGATAAAACAAGGTCATGTCAAAATAAGAAACAAGATAATCACCGATCTGTCATATCAAGTAGAATCTGGTGACAAGGTCTATCTAAAAGGTAGATTCGTTCACCGAAAAAATGAGTTTACCGTTTTAGTTTACCATAAACAAAAAGGTGAGTTAGTCACAAAAAAGGATGATAGAGGTAGAAAAACCATATATGATAACCTCTCCAAAAGATATCACCACTACTTACCAATAGGAAGGCTTGATTTTGCAAGTACTGGTCTTTTACTGCTGACTGACTCGCCAGAAGTTGCGACTATCTTGATGCAGAGTAATCTTGAGAGAGTCTATTACCTAAAGATAAGAGGAAGCGTCACACCTGCTATGGAAGAAGCGATGAAAAAGGGACTGATAGCTGAAGATGCCACAAAGGGAGCTCATCCAAACTCAAACATCACTTCGATGGAGTTTGCACCATTCATCAACTATAAAATCATAAAAAACACTCCTACTTATTCAAGACTAAGAGTTACTATCTCTGAAGGGAAAAACAGAGAGCTTAGGAGATTTTTTGGGTATTTTGATGCAGAAGTGACTGATCTAAAAAGAGTTGAGTTTGGTGGAATAAGCTTAGACGATCTAAAAGAGGGTAAACACCGATTTTTAACAAAAGGGGAATATCACTCCTTGCATACATTTATAGCCTCAGTAAAAAAAGATGATAAACGATCTAGCTAACTATTTTAGACCCAAAAGCTTAGAAGATGTTCTTGGGCAAGAGCATCTAGTTCTGCCAAGCAGTCCTTTTTACAAACTAGTCAAAAAAAGAACTCTCCCTCACTCATTCTTTTATGGACCAGCAGGTAGTGGCAAAACAACTATGGCTAAGATCATATCAAGAGAATTTGATGCACCATATTATGAACTTGATGCCACAAGTTTAAAGGTCGAGCAGTTTAGAAAAATCTTTTCGACTCACAAATCAGCTCTTATCAAACCTGTCATCTTTATCGATGAGGTTCACAGACTATCCAAAACACAACAAGAAGTTCTACTACTTCCAATGGAAAGAAATGAAGCACTCATTATTGGAGCTTCTACTGAAAACCCTTACTTCTCACTAACTTCTGCCATTAGATCAAGATCAATGCTTTTTGAGTTTAAAGCTTTAAAGTTTAAAGATTTAGAACTCCTATTTGAGAAGGTAAAAAAAGAGATAGACTTTAAAATAGATAATGATGCAAAAGAGTATCTTATCTCCTCTAGTGCTGGTGATAGCAGAGCAATGCTAAATCTATTGGAGTTTGCATTAAAGGCTGATGA
>CAZYJF010000026.1:0-11822 GCA_964647715.1 uncultured Sulfurospirillum sp.
TCTTCATAGTACTCCTTACACTCTTTGATATCCTCATAAATTTTTGGATACTCATACTCTACAAATGGATAAAAACTACTCACTAGATAGAGTGTTCCATCAATCACTCTGCTACTTTTGTGTGAGCCGTTGATCTTGAACTTTGCTATCTTTTTGACATCTTCTATATTGCTCACATCAAATATCTCGACAAACAGTGAGCTGATATCTCCACCTTTATCAAGCAGAGCTTGTTCTTGTGTGGTTTTTATCATAGGCTTATACATATATCCGTTTTGCAAGATGACGACTAGTCTATCGCCATCAAGATAGATATCGTTGCTGTAACCATCTAGTGTGATACTCTTTAGTGGCTTTTTCTCTCCAGCTATGACTCTATCAAATGTAGTGATATTTAGAACCGATAGTCCCAAGCTTCTAGCAGATGAAAGATAGAAGATATCCTTATCGTTGTGTTTGATGATATCAGACTCATCGACACCTTGGACTTGGATGTTTGTATTTGTTGTGTTTGAGACACTGCTTTGTGGGGTTTGAACTGTTTTTTGAGCTACTTGATTTGTCGCTCCTGCTAAGCTTTGAGCATCATCCATTACCTCTACTGCACCTCTTCTTATGAGAGGATAGTATCCTCCTCGCCAGTTTTGATTTCCATAAAGCACCATATCTTTGATTGATTTTTTTAGATCATCAAGATTTTGAAAGTTGTGCAGTTTTGCAAGGGCATTACTAACTGAGATCGTTTTATCGCTATTAGATTTGACCCATATACCGTCGCTGTTTGAGATGAAAGAGATTGGCTTAAAATCACTATGAGTTTGCTTGTCAAAGATTTGCCACTCATTGTCTTTTGTATATTTCCATACCACCTCGCCATCAAAGATATGAGCTGAGACGATTGAGTCTATGGGTAAAGAGATGAGATTCCACCCTTTTTTGAGAGTGATGTTTGTATCGCTGTTTTGAGTAGATGAGTCAAATTTTAGAGTCCACCTCTTTTTGCTCTTTACCCAAAAACCGTGCCAACTTTTGAGGGTTTTAATCTCTTTAAATCCGGCATCTTTGATCTTTGCTTGGATTTTGCTGTTCGGTGAGTATCCAAGCCATTTTTGTGAGGAGGCATCATAGTGCCACACCTGATCTACATCTGCACTCTTAAAGATAGATAGATCTTTTATCTCATTTGGTGAGCCTATCAACTGCCAACCTTTTTTAAGGATCAGTGCACTATCACCAAAGAGTGAGATAGTGACGAAAAGAACCAAAAATAATACTCTCATAATATCCTCCTTAATTTCTATATCCAAATCATAACATTAATAAATGTATAAAAAATGTAGATTTTTGCTAATTGTTTAGATCTACTATCTTTTTCTCACCAAATTGATCTATTTGCACCTCTTTAGTATCTTTTTCTATCACATAGAGTAGAACGATTTGCATTTCTTCTTTTTTGCACTCATCATCAGTTTTGTCGATTTTTATCTTAGTTTTGGATAACTCTTGGATGAACAGTTTGCAATTTTCACTCAATCTGATTGGATAAAAAAGCACTTTATGATAGTTGTCTAGTTTCATATCCAAAAGAGTGACCAAGTCTTTAAAATCAGCAGAACTGTTAAGATCAGATCTTATGCTATCAAGTGAAGATTGATCTTCAAAAACTCTATAATCATCAAAGAGACTTAAATCTACCCCATCTTTGATCTTCATCGTCCAAAGTTTGAGACTCTCGTGAAAATCACCTGCAACTTCTGCTTTTTGAGCTGTATCTTGAGAAGGAATATTATTTGATGAATCCTCCTTTGGGTTGTTCATCACACCACATCCAAGAAAAACAAAAACCATAAAAGTTAAAAGATACTCTCTCATAAAAAACCCCTAAAATCTACATTTTTAACGATCTTACTATAAAAAAATGTAAAAAAAGTGTATTAAGAGTATTTAAACCTCAGTAGTTTTACTTATACTCCAATATTTTTTCACTCTTTGTATCTCGTATAAAAAACTTTATGACATTTTTGGGGTGTTTTGTCTTTATGTAGCTGTAAACCATCTTGTCTTTTTCTCCACTATCTCCAAACATATACCACCTTATATTTGGGTAGAGTTGTATAAGTTTTTCGATTTTTTGCACTTTGTAGGTGAATTGATCTGTGAGGGGATCTTTTTTCTTACCATGGGCTTTTTTGAGGATTAGAGTATGTTTTGGAAAATTGTGGTAGTTTAAAAAGCCTTCAATTGTTCTACTTAACTGTTGGGGTGAACCACTGATGATAAAAAGAGTGCTAGGGATATCTTTTGGATTTTTTGCCAAAATCTTTTTAAACCAAGTTGCCATACCCTCTACTTCTTTACGCTGTTTGTAGTTTTTAAATATTGTGTTAAAAGCTAGTTTTATTTTGTTTGGGACATTTGAAACTACTAAGGTATCATCAAAATCAGAGATAATTCCTAGTGCTGGAGCTGTTAAGATCAAAGCTTTTGCCTTTTGCTTGGTTTTTTCATCTTTTATCTTTAAGAAAATATCAATATATCCACTTTTTAGTGGCTTTGAACTGTTTATATCAAAGCTAAAATATCCTTCGTCATCACCTTTGCTTTTGTAAATTTTTCCCTCTATATTAAGAAGTATCTCTTTGTTTTTTATATCATCAGCTTTTATCTCTTTGGCTCGTCTATAGGCATTTCTTAGCCAAGAATCTTTAGTGCTTACCTCTTTAAAAGCCCTTGGTTTTTGCATTCTGCCTTGAATTAGTAGTTCATTTTCATTGCCATAGGCATTGTAAAGAACGATATTAGCATTTGAGAAGAGGTATAGCTTTAGCAATAACATAGATGTCAATATTTTTAACATTCATCACCCTTTTTTCTTGGCTTTAGTTTAACATAAAAGATAGAAAAAGGCTTATCTACATTTTTTTGACACTTTTTTGTTGTAAACTTCTATTATGAAAAAAGATAATAGATACTCGCTTTTACTAGTCGAAGATGAAGTGCTTCTTAGAGAGGCTGTGAAGCTCTATCTTGAGGATTATTTTGAAGAGATTTATGAAGCTGGTGATGGATTTGAGGCTCTTGAAGTGTTCAAAAACAAACAAATTGACATCATCATCACAGATATCAAGATGCCAAGCCTTGACGGTATCGGCTTTGTCAAAGAGATAAGAAAAGAAGATGAACAGATACCTATCATCATCATGAGTGCCTATTCAGACAAAGAGTATCTACTAGAAGCTACACAACTATATCTAGTCAAATATCTTATCAAACCAGTATCAGAAGATAAACTGCTTGAAGCACTAAAAATCTGTTTCAAAAAGATAGATAAGAAGAATCCCAACACTTATGATCTTGGCAGAGGATTTGAGTTTGATAAATTAAATATGATCTTAACTCACAATAACAAAGAGATAAGACTCACAAGTTCACAGATAAAACTCCTCCAAACTCTCCTTCAAAACAAAAACAAAACAGTATCTTATGCACAGCTTGAATATAGTATCAACGAAGATGGTGTGATGAGCAAGGATGCACTAAGGTGTCTTGTTCGTGATCTTAGAAAACTAAGTTACAAGGAGTTGATAGAAAATATCTCAAAGATAGGCTACAGGATCAAGATCGATGGATAGAGCATTAAAAATCAAACTATTTTTTATCTTTGCTCTTTTTATAACAGCACTCTTTTTTCATAAAGAGATACTAAATGCTCCACTTTATGTAGAGTATCATTATGACAATCTAAGAGTGATGATTAGCTCCATCTGCTTTGGTGTGATCTTTAGCACTGCTATTTACAATCTTGCACTCTCACGATATCTAAAAAGTTTGGTGCATCTATATTATGCTTTGGCACAACTAGCGACTTTGCTCTTTTTGATAAATTTAGATAGTTTGAATATCTCTCCTTTTGATGAGATCTTTGGCATCAAAAACAGTCTATTTTTTGATATCAGTCAAATTGCTATGCTTGTTTTTTCACTTTTGTTTATCAGGGAGTTTATCGCATCGTATAGTGAAAAGAAGTTAGATAGATTGATTAACATTATTATATATATAGCTTTAGCTGATCTGTTAATCACACTCATCTTTTCAAAGAGTATCATCACAAAACTCATTCCTATCTTTATACCGATCTGGCTAGTGCTAAGTGAGGCTTGGAGAAAGTCCAAAAATAAAGATTTACCTTTTTATTATCTCATTTTGGGCTGGAGTATCGTTATTTTGATTGTGGCATTAGAGTATCTTGGAGCTATCAAATACTTTGGTGTGGCATTTCCATTTTTGCATATCGCTTTGGCTATGGATTCTGTGATCTTATCCCTTGCAATCTCATATAAATTCAAACTTCTTGATGATGAAAGGGCTAGAGTGCAAAATCTTTTACTCCAACAATCCCGCTTGGCATCGATGGGAGAGATGATCTCAATCATCGCTCATCAGTGGCGACAACCCTTGAATTTTCTCTCCTTTTCATTGATGGGGATCAAAAAAAGATGCGATGATGAAAAAGTTTTAGAGCTGATAGAAAATTCAGATACCCAACTCCAACATATGTCAAAGACCATAGATCACTTTAGGGAGTTTTACTCACCATCCAAATCAAAAGGCTACTTTGATGCCAAAGAGGCGATTTTAAGAGCGATTGAGATATCTATGAAAGATGTGAAGCTTTGTGAAAAAGAGCCGATGCAACTTTATGGAAATCAAAATGAGTTTGAACAGGTGATCTTAAATATCATCAAAAACTCTTTTGATATCAAAAAGGATGCCTTGGTACAAATTTGTATCGATAGAGCAGTTATTAGCATCAAAGATGATTGTGGTGGTATAAAAGAGCAGAATTTGCAGAAGATTTTTGAGCCATATTTTAGTACGAAAAATTCCAGTGATGGAATAGGGCTTTATATCGCCAAGATGATAATAGAGCAAGAGATGAAAGGGGTGCTAGAGGTGAAAAATAAAGAGAATGGGGTAGAGTTTACTATTCAATTTAGTTAGCTATATCTTTTCATAGCCATTTTTGCCTCTTTGTTGGCTTGTTTTTGTTTTAGTGTCTCTCTTTTATCGTGAAGCTTTTTACCCTTTGCAAGTGCTATTTGTACTTTTGCCAAGTTTTTGTGGTTGAAGTAGATGGCAAGAGGAACAATGGTAAGTCCATCTTTGGTGGTTTTGCCTATGAGTTTATCTATCTCTTTACGGTGGAGAAGCAGTTTTCTTGCTCTTCTTTCATCTGGGCGAAAGTGTGTGTGAGTTGTCTCAAAATAGGAGATATGAGCATTCATTAAATATGCTTCATTTTTTATTATTTTGACAAATGAGTCTTTTAGATTTACTCTTCCAGCCCTTAGAGCCTTTACTTCACTTCCTTCAAGTGCGATACCCGCTTCATACTTTTCTAGTATCTCATAATCATGAAAAGCTTTTCTATTTCTTGCAACTGTTTTACTCTCTCTTTTCTTTGCCATAAACGCCTCTAAAAAATGTGCTACCACTTCCTGAAAAATACCACCCTTTTTTGTGATACTCTTGTAGTTGCGGGTAGAGTGCAAGTGCTGGAGCAAATAGATCATTTAACTCTATCGCACTAAAATTATCCAAAATCTCTTTGGAATTGAGTTTCGAGAGTCTATCACTTAGATCCTTATTTACTTCTAAAAGATACTCTTTGCGAAACTTTTCATATACATCTTTTGTGTCGCATTTGATTTTTGGTGTGAAAGTCTCTATCGTAAAAATCTCTTCATCAAACTTTTCTACATTTTCGCCAATCCCACTTACATTTGCACTATCAAATTCATGTATGAAAAATGGCACATCAGCACCGATCTTGGCTCCAATTTTGGCTAAAAGAAGAGTATTTAAGTTTAGCTTTAGAGTTTCGTTTGTTAGATTTAAAAAAGCAGCCGCATCACTGCTTCCACCTCCAAGACCGGCAAATTCAGGAATATTTTTTATCACTTTTACTTTGTGATCTTGGAAAAATTTTTCCAATTTTGGTGATTTTAACTCATTTAAGAGTAGTTGATAAGCTTTGTAGATCGTATTTTGCTCTTTTTTACAGCCAAAATCTCCCTCAAGTTCAAAAGCAACTTTTGAGGTTTTTGGCTCGAAGCTTATCTTGTCATAGAGATTTTGAACTCTCATAAATCTAGAACTAAGTTCATGATATGAGCCTCTAGTACCTACAATCTTTAAAAAAATATTTACTTTAGCGTAGGCTAGTTTGGTCATTTTTTCAGTTTTTTTGAAAAGTCTTTTAAGATAGTTTGATCTACCTCTTTGGATGCTTTGATATTCTCTTTTGCAATCTCTTCTTTTAGTTCACTTCTTAAGATAACGACATCTTTGGGTGCTTCGATACCTATCTTTACGGTGCCTTTGTTGATCTCTTCTATCGAGATGACTATATCATTTCCTATGTGAATTGACTCTTTGGTTTTTCGTCCTAAGACTAGCATAGCTTAACTCCATTTAACTTGTAACTAACCGATCCATCCTTGATCGAAATGATACTTAACATTGTATCACACTCTACTACATACTCACCATCTTCTTTGTGTAAGAAATCATCAATCTTTAGTTTTTTGCCAAGTTTTATATCATCTATATCTTTTGTATAGGTGTTTTTTGGCAGATTTATAAACTTTAGAGGATTTAGGGCTACCTCATTTTGATAGATAAATTTACCTTCACTAATTCTTTCAAGAGCAGAAAGTGTTCCAAAACTACACAATTTTTCAGAAATTATTTGGGCAATTGATCTGATATAACCACCCTCACTGATACTGATTTTAAATGTGATAAATGGATGGACATAGTGAAGTAGCTTTAAGTCATAAATAGTGCTTTTTATCATCTTTAATTCAAACTCTTTATCTTCTCTTGCTAAGTCATAAGCTCTTTTACCTGCTATTTTTTTAGCACTGTATCTTGGTGGCAAGTACTCGATCTCGCCCAAAAGGTTTTTAAAAAGATCTTTTATTGACTCTTCATCCAAACATTCTAGATCTTCTACCTCATAGACTTTTTCTATATCAAGAGTAGGGCTTTTTGCTCCAAGCCAGAGTGTTGCACGATAAGTTTTGGGAGATTTATCTAGATAATTAAATAGCTTTGTGTATTGTCCAAAAGCGATGATGAGTACACCTTTGGCAAAGGGATCTAGGGTTCCTGAAAATCCTGCTTTTTTGACTTTGTATCTTCGTTTTATTTTGGATAAAAAACGATTTGAACTGATGTATGCAGGTTTATTTGCTACAAATATTCTGTTTATCTTAGACTCTCTCTACAAATGATGATAAAATATCTTTGATATTACCGGCAAAGTTTATCTTTAACTTTGTCTCTCGTTTGACTTTACTCACTTCTAGAACTCTACCTACACCAAAAATCTTGTGTTTTACAAGCATTCCTTTTTTGTATGAGCTTGATCTGTCTATTTTTAGTGAGCCTTTGATTAAACCAGCTTCACTTAAAAATCTACTCTTTGGAAGTCTTGCTCTTTTTCCTTTGTAAAATCTACTAGCAGAAGTGGATAAGATCAACTTCTCTTTGGCTCTTGTAAATGCTACATATCCTAGCCGTCTCTCCTCTTCCATATCAGTTCCATCACCAATGAGTGGGAAAAATCCCTCTTCTAAGCCAATAACAAAGAGATACTTAAACTCCAATCCTTTTGATGCATGAATACTCATCACAGAAACACTGCTACCATCTATCTCATCTTGGTCGTTTTGGAGTGAGATCTCATTTAGAAATTCATCTAGTGTTGCATCTGGGTGTTGCATAAAATAGTCGCGAAAAAGTCCATAAAACTCTTCAATATTTTGAACTCTTTCTTGAGAGTCAGGTAAAAGTTCGAATGACTCTTTGATCTTAAACATATCCTCAAGATCATCAATCAAATCATCTGTGGCTTTTTTACTAGCTTTGATTATCTCTTCTAAATCTTGAACAAATTTTGTGATGGTTGTAAATACCTTTTTACTTACTTGTGATTTTATCTCATCTTGATGATCTTTGATATATGAAAAGATAGAGATTTTATGGGTATTTGCTCCATGTTCTAGCTTGTCTATCGTTGCTTTTCCTATACCTCTTTTTGGTTTGTTGATTATTCTTTTGATGGAAAAGTCATCATTTGGATTTGCTATCGTTCTTAGGTATGAGATGATGTCTTTGATCTCTGCTCTTTCGTAAAACTTTATACCACCTACCATCTTGTAAGGAATTGCTTCTTTGTTTAAGCCATCTTCTATAGAACGACTCAGTGCATTGATACGGTATAGGATAGCGATATCGTTTAGATTTTCACCAGAATCTAGTAGATCTCTAATTCTTTTTGCTATGACTCTTGATTCTAGACTCTCATTTTCATGAGTGATTAGCTCTACACTATCACCCTCTCCTTTGATACCTTTTAGACTCTTTTGGTGTCTTTGACGGTTGTGCTCTATGAGATCATTGGCGACTTTTAGGATATTGTCTGTTGATCTATAGTTGGTTTCTAGTTTGTAAACTTTGGTATTTTCATAGTGCTTGTCAAATTCTAGAATATTTTTGATATTTGCACCTCTCCAGCCGTAAATACTCTGGTCATCATCACCCACGACACAGATGTTCTTGTGGGTGGAGGTGAGTTTTTTGAGTAGTTGGAGTTGAAGATCATTGGTATCTTGATACTCATCAACCATGATGTATTGGTATCGTTGCGATGTCTCTTCACAGATATCATCGTTTTCATCAAGAATCTTATAGGTAAGTGCCAAAAGATCATCAAAATCGACAAGATTGTTTTGTGCTAGATAATCTTCATACTTTTGGTAATAGCTGGCGATTTTTTTGTAGTTTAAGAGTTTGGCACCTATCTTTGCTTCATCAGGAGATATTAGATTGTTTTTCCATCTTGATATTTCGCTTGCTATTAGAGGGATAGGTAGATCAACTGATAGAGATTTTATGATCCTCTTTTTGTCATCTGTATCGATGATAACAAAGTTATTATCTCTGCCTAGCTTTGATATGTGATGCTTTAAAAAGAGCAGTCCAAACTTGTGAAAAGTACACAAAAGCGGTGTGTAAGTCATCTCATCTTCGATTAGTTGCAAGGCTCTACTTCTCATCTCATTTGCTGCTTTGTTGGTAAATGTGAGTGTTAGTATGGAAGAGGGTGGTATGCCGTTTTGGATTAGATATGCCACTCTTGAAGTGATAGTCGTAGTCTTTCCACTACCTGCACCGGCAAGTATGAGTACTGAACCATCTATCTGTTTTACCGCATCTGCTTGTTCTTGGTTTAAATTCTCAAATATTTTATCCATCTATCTTTCTACTGCATCTATTTATTTTGATTATATCAAAAATTATATAAATTTTTATTTTATAAAGAAACTTTATATTATTATTGGTTATAATTGTAAATATAGGTATAACTCCCCGTTATATTAAAATAATTTAATTATAAAGGATATCCCTGATGTTAAAAGATTTTGCAAAATTAGAGACTTTTCTAACAGTCGTCAAAGAGAAGAGCTTTTCCAAAGCTTCTAAAAAGCTTGGAATCTCCCAACCTGCTGTAACTCAACAGATAAAGTGGCTTGAAGATTACTTGGACAATAAAATCGTCCAGAGAAAGAAAAACGGCATCACTTTAACAAATACAGGGGAGGAACTTTATCGTGTAGCTCAAAGGTTAGAAAGATGTGTAAATAGTGTCGAAAGAGATATTATCAAGATCATCAACAAAGAGCTTACCTTTGTCATAGGTGCATCATTTACCATAGGAAATTATGTGCTTCCTTACTGCCTAAATGAGCTTCAAGATGCTATAGAGAATGAAGTTCTCATCCAAGTAGATAATACTAACAATGTCTTGCAACAGCTTTTGGATAAAAAGGTTGATCTAGCACTTGTAGAGGCTCCTGTTTTGGTTGATGGGGTGATTCACAAACAGTGGCTTGAGGATGAGTTGGTTCTTTTTAGCAATACAAAACTTCCAAGATATATCAAGCCTGAAAAACTTGAAGAGTACAACTGGGTATGTAGAGAAGAGGAGTCTCACACAAGAAAGTTGGCAACTGAAGTCTTCCAAAAGATGGGTATAGAGTGTAAAAATTTTAATATCGTAACAACTGTGGCTTCTCAAACAGCGGTGAAAAATACTATCTTAAATGCAAAAGTGGATGAAAACAGACCTACAATCTCTTTGATATCAAAATTTGTGATTCAAGAGGAGCTAAGTAAGGGAACTTTGCATATGGCTCAAATTAAAGGGCTAAAATTTAAAAGGCATTTTAGTGTAGTCTATCTAAAAGAGAGAAAGTATGATGCATTTATCGATAAAGTATCTAACTTCATCATGGCAAGAAATAGAAAAGCATAACTAGAGTATCTTTTTTATTTTTTGAGAATCTTTTTGTTTTTTGGATTTGATAGGAAGATGTTGGTAGATTTTTTTATGCCATCTTCTTTATCATCATCCTTCTCTATGGCTAGATTGATAAAGATTGGTGTTTCATCTAGTATGATTTGTACGATGGAGTTAAGAGGAACTGTTACAAAGCTTCCTATATTTTCAGCTCCAAAACCAGCTTCAAAGTAGAGATTTTTATCATCAAGTGATGAACTCTCAAAAGTGTATTCAGCCACGACAAACAGGGTAATAGTCTTGAAACTTTGATAGATGTGATCTGGCAAAGGTGGATCAAAACTTATCTTTTCTATATTTGTGAGGATAGAAAAAAATTCACCACGACTAAGAAGAAGATCAATGATCTCATATACATGTCTTCTCATTAAATTTGCAAAATCTTTGTCGGAAAGAATTCTCTGCACTATAAACCCTTTAGAGTAAAATCTTCTATTTTATAAAAACCTACTATCGCATTTAAGAGGGCGATCTTCTTGGCTTTTTTTAGATGCTCTATTTTAACATCTTTTTCTAAAACTATTTGATTTTCAAGTAAATATTCTCTCATCGTACCTTTTAGAAGAGGAGTTTTTGGGGTGATCCATTCATTTTCATAAAAGAGAGCTATATTGGCAATCGAGCAATCTCTTAGAAGCCCATCTTTAACGATGATTATCTCATCGCAATTGTCTCTTTTTTCAAATAATTTGTCTATATTGGAGCGATCTAGATATTTATATGGATACTCAATATCTGATTTAATGATCTTAAAACTTTTCCATTCTCTTTGAATAATCGGATGATACTCAATCTTTTTTATAGTATCGCAGTAGATTATTTTGACTCTAGAAGGCTCTTTGGGAGGATTTACTAAAGCAGTGCTTAGATCAAGATTGATATCTTTTTTGAAGTTCTCTCTTATTGTTCTATTTGCTCTTTGGTTATGAAGGTCTAAATTTCTTATCTCTTTACCATCAAAGAGCATCGTCTCAAAGAAAAGGGACATAGATCTTCTCGCACATTTCATTATATTCACTCTCAAAATCACTATCTATCGTGATACCACCTCCACTTTTGTAGTAGAGATTTTTACCATTTTTTTCGATAAATCGAATCATCACGGCACTATCTAAACTCTCTCCATCAAATACCCCAAAAATTCCACTATAAAACCCTCTGTCATAGCCTTCTATCTCTTTGATGATCTTAGTTGTGCTTTTTTTTGGAGTTCCTGTAATCGATCCTGCTGGAAGTAAGGTGCTGATTATCTCTCCTAATCTGTCTTGCCAATTTGGCTCTAAATCCCCTTTTATTTTGGAGCTTACTTGCAGGAGTTCTCTCTCTCCTGCTTTTATCTTCTCTACATATCTAAACTTTTCTACCCTTACTCTTTTTGAGATCATTGAGAGGT
>CAZYJF010000027.1:0-11758 GCA_964647715.1 uncultured Sulfurospirillum sp.
TAGATGTGATCTTTGCTTTGATAACAGGCTAGAATCTACTGCCAAAAAAGCTTCAGAGTTGGGGATGAAAAAGATCACAACAACTCTTCTTACAAGTCCTAAAAAATCGATAGAGCAGTTAAAAAGTGCCGGTGATGATATAGAGAAAAAGTATGGAGTGGAGTTTATAGCTGTTGATTTTAGGACAAAGGGTGGAACTCAAGAGCAGTTTATGATGGCAAGAGATGAGCAGTTGTATCATCAAGATTATTGTGGGTGTATCTATGCTCTTACTAAACAAAGAGATATGCAAAATCGTCTTGCCGATGAACTCTTTTCACCTATCACAAAGCAGATACAGCCAGAATCGATTGAAGATAGGATCGAGCTTTATCAAAAAAGAGTTTTGCTTGAAGATGAGAAGATCGAGTATAAAATAACTAGAGAAAAATTTTTGAACTACCGACTTTTAAGAGCTTATGTGCAAATAGATAAGAAAACAGTACCAAGTTATATACTTCCATATTCACTCTTAAAGAGAAAATTTGTAAAAACAAAAGTAGAGTCAAAAATTTGCAATTATTATACTACTAGACATGAAAATATTTATATTCTCACTCTTGATGAGTTTAATAAATTATCTAACAAAAATTATAAAAATATACAAGATATTATAAATCGTCCATTAAGTTTTGATGAAGAGTTAAAGGTAAGAAATAAAATTATTCAAAATTTTTACTCACTTTCGCCAGTGATAATAGTTGAAAATATTGAAGCAAATACCAAGATAACGATCTATTTAGATGCTAAAATATACCAAGATACAAGGGAGCATTTAGTACAATTAGGCTAGTATCTGTAACTTTATTTTAGAGGAGATAATTTGCTACTAAATGTTGTCGAGATTCAAAAAATTCTTCCACATAGATTTCCATTCTTGTTGATAGACAGGGTAATCAAGTTAGAGTGTGAAAAAGCGATAGTAGGATACAAGAATGTATCTATCTCAGAACCTGTTTTTCAAGGACACTTTCCAGAGCATCCTATATACCCAGGTGTTATGATAGTAGAGGGTATGGCACAAGCAGGAGGAGTTTTGGCATTTAAGAGTATGAGTGAGAGTGAGCAAGATGACACTAATGATAAGGTTGTATATTTTATGAGTATCGACAAGTGTAAATTTAGATCACCTGTAACTCCTGGAGATAGACTAGAGTATCATATCGATGTGATTAAGCATCGTGGAAATATATGGGTTCTTGATGGAAAAGCAATAGTTGATGGTAATGTCGTCGCTGAAGCTGAGTTAAAAGCAATGATCGTGGATAAATGATGGGAACTATTCATCCAACAGCTATCATAGAAGAGGGTGCCAAGATTGCAGAAAGTGCAAAGATCGGTGCATACACTTTTATCGATAGTGGTGTTGTTCTTGATGAGGGAGTGGAGATTTATCAAGGTGCCCAAATTTGGGGCAATACCAAGATCGGTGAAGGAACTAAGATCTATTCACATTCAGTTATAGGACAAGTGCCTCAAGATCTAAAATTTCATGGCGAGAAGGTTGAGTTAATCATCGGAAAAAACAATACAATCAGAGAGTTTGCCTTTTTTAATCCTGGTACTGAACATGATAAGGGATATACAAAAATTGGTGACAATAATCTCTTCATGGCTTACACTCATGTGGCTCATGATGTAGTTGTCGGGGATAATAATATATTTGCCAACAATGTTGCACTTGCAGGGCATGTGGAGATAGGTGATTATGTAGTGATTGGAGGACATACTCCCGTTCATCAATTTTGCAAGATCGGAGATTATGCGATGATAGGAGGAGCTAGTGCTTTGACTCAAGATATACCACCTTTTTGTTTGGCAGAGGGGAACAGGGCGACTATTCGAAGTCTTAATCTTGTAGGAATAAGAAGAAAATTACCAAAAGAGGATGTTGAGGCAATATTGTCAGCATATAAGAAGTTATTTAGAAGTAATAAAGCTCTAAAAGATAGTGCAAAAGAGTTGCTAGAAGAGAGCAGTAATGAAAAAGTAAAGAGTCTGTGTAGTTTTATATTAGAAACCAAAAGAGGAATACCATACGAGAGGAATAGTGATAATGATAAATAAGTGTAGTTTTTGTAAAGCAGAGGAGAGCGTAGATAACAGGCTACTTGCCGGTGATGATGTATATATCTGTGAAAATTGCGTAGTTTCAGCATACAAGATCTTTTTTGGTGAAGAGAGTGAGTTAGAGAGTACACAAGAGAATATTGATCTAAGTTTGTTTACACCAAAAGAGTTAAAAGAGGTTTTAGATAGTTATGTAGTTGGTCAAGATCAGGCTAAAAAAGTCTTTTCAGTTGCAGTATATAACCACTATAAAAGAATCTTAAAGGGTGATTCTGTTGAGGGAGATGATACACAGATCCAAAAATCAAATGTCTTGTTCATTGGACCTACAGGAAGTGGAAAGACTCTAATGGCACAAACTTTGGCGAAGCATCTAGATGTACCGATAGCTATTACTGATGCGACTAGCTTAACTGAAGCTGGATATGTTGGTGAAGATGTAGAAAATATCCTCACAAGACTGCTTCAAGTAGCTGATAATGATATCAAAAAAGCTGAAAGAGGTATAGTTTTTATCGATGAGCTTGATAAGATAGCAAGAGCAGGAGAGAATAGATCAATCACTCGTGATGTATCAGGAGAGGGTGTACAGCAAGCACTTTTGAAGTTGATCGAAGGAAGTGTTGTAAATATCTCTCCAAAGGGTGGTAGAAAACATCCAAATCAAGAGTTTACTCAGATAGATACATCAAATATCCTATTTATCTGTGGTGGTGCATTTGATGGATTGAATGAGATAATAGCCAAGAGACTTGGAAGCAATGTCTTGGGATTTGGTCAAGAGAAGAAAAACAAAGAAGAGAAAGAGAGTCTTTTAAGTGAAGTTGAACCAGATGATTTGGTGCAGTTTGGTTTGATACCTGAACTTATCGGAAGACTTCATGCTATCACTACACTTGAGCCAATCAGTAAAGAGGGTATGATAGAGATTTTAACAAAGCCTAAAAATGCTATTGTTAAGCAGTATCAAAAACTTTTTGCTATCGATGATGTGAAGTTGACATTTGAAGATCGAGCATTAGAGGAGATTGCCAAACTTGCTATCAGTAGAAAGACTGGTGCTAGAGGTTTAAGGACTATCATGGAAGATATTATGTTGGATATCATGTATGAGTTGCCTGAACTTGCAGGTAGTGAAGTAGTGATTACTGAAGATGTAGTAAAAAATGGAGCTAAACCTCTATACATAAAACCAATTAAGAAAAGTGCATAAGGATATATAGTGTTATTGGATAAACTCTTTGGAATGTTTTCAAATGATTTAGCTATAGATTTGGGTACAGCAAATACTGTAGTTATCGCTAAGGGACATGGGATCATCATAAATGAACCGTCAGTTGTGGCATTACAAAAGAGTCGTTTTGGAAAGAAGAGAGTCTTGGCAGTGGGTAAAGAAGCAAAAGAGATGCTTGGTAAGACTCCAGATTCGATAGAGGCGATTAGACCTTTGAAAGAGGGAGTAATAGCTGATTTTGATGTGGCTGAAGAGATGATAAGATTTTTTATCAAAAAAGCACACAATAGAAACAGCTTTATTCGTCCAAGAGTTATCATCTGTGTACCTTATGGATTGACCCAAGTTGAAAGAAAAGCAGTTAAAGATTCTGCATTTTCAGCAGGGGCTAGAGATGTGATTTTGATAGAGGAGCCAAAGGCTGCTGCCATAGGAGCAGGTTTGCCTATCCGTGATCCAAAGGGTAATATGGTTATCGATATTGGTGGTGGGACAACTGAAGTTGGGGTTATTTCACTAGAGGGATTGGTTAGGAGTAAGTCTATCAAAATTGGTGGAGACAGGTTTGACCAAGAGATCATCTCATATATGAAAAACAAATATAATCTTTTGATAGGTGAAAGAACAGGTGAAGATATCAAGATCAATATCGGTACTGCCATAAAGCTAGATGAAGAGAAAAAGATGTTTATCAAAGGACGAGATCAAGTAACTGGTCTTTTAAAAGAGATAGAGATTAGCAGTGAAGATGTTCGTGAAGCTATAAAAGAACCTCTTTCTGAGATTGCCGAAGCTGTTAAGGAAGTATTGGAGGTAGTTCCTCCTGATCTAGCTGGAGATATAGTAGAAAATGGTATCGCTTTAACTGGTGGTGGAGCTTTGCTTCATGGTTTAGATTCGTATCTAAGTGCTAAGGTTGAATTGCCTGTCTATATCGCTGAAGAACCACTCTTGTCTGTTGCTATTGGAACAGGTGAAATGCTAGAGGATATAGAACTGTTAAAGCATATAATGGCTGATGAATAGTATAAAGATTATTCTTCTTATCTTTTTGATACTCTTGTATCTGCTTCATAAGCCAATCATTCAAAATATCAGTGACTTTTCATATGCTTTTAAAGATGCTTTATTTAATCGAAAAACAAAAATAGAAAACTTTATAGGAAGATATACCAATCAAGCAAAACAGATAGAAGAGCTTAGAAAAAGAGTAGAGTATCTAGAACCAAAAGCTAAACTGGTTCAAAGTTATAAGAGTCAGTTAAATCACTGTTTAAATGATCTAAATTTGAGCAAATATGATCTTAAACTTTACCCTGTGAAGTTGTTAAGTTATGTAGAGCTAAATGACCCAAACAGATTGTATCTGGAATTTAAAAACTTTGATGAGAAGCGAAATTATGGGTTAATCAGCCAAAATAGAGTTGCTGGCATTGTAAGTTCACGATATAAAAAACCTCTAGCCATTCTCATAAGTGATCCAAAATCTATATTCTCCGTGATGATAGGTAAAGAAGGTATTGAAGGGGTAGCCTTTGGTGATGGAGAAAATATACTGATAAAATATATTCCTTCATATAAAAATCCAAAAATAGGGGATGAAGTAGTCACTAGTGGTTTTGATGAACTTTTCCCTTATGGTGTGAAAGTTGGAAGAGTTATAAAAATAGGAAAAAAGTCTATGTATAAGACAGCTTGGGTAAAACCTTATATTTTGGAAAAAAAGCCTAGATATTTGTATGCTATTGACATAAAATAAGCCCTTTTTTGCTATACTCCTAAACTAAACTATCAAGGAAATCTATGCCCAAAAGAGAAGATATCAATACCATCTTACTTATAGGTTCTGGACCAATCATCATCGGACAAGCTTGTGAATTTGACTATTCTGGTACTCAAGCTGCAAAAACATTAAAAGAGCTTGGTTACAAAGTAGTCTTAATAAACTCTAATCCTGCTACTATCATGACTGATCCTGAATTTGCCGATAGAACTTATATAGAGCCAATCACAACTGAGGTGATATCAAAGATCATAAAAGCTGAAAAAGTTGATGCTATTTTGCCTACTATGGGTGGACAAACAGCTTTGAATGTCGCTATGAAGATGTATGAAGAGGGTATGCTTGATGGAGTTAAGTTCCTTGGAGCTCATCCTGATGCTATCCAAAAGGGAGAAGATAGACAAGCATTCAAAGAGGCGATGATAAAAATAGGGGTTGATCTTCCAAAAAGTAAGTATGCTTACAATATGGATGAAGCTTTAGAAGCGGCAAAAGAGATTGGATTTCCTTTGATTATCAGAGCTTCATTTACACTTGCAGGTGGAGGAAGTGGAGTTGCTTACAATATAGATGAGTATAAGGTATTGGCTCAAGATGGCTTAGATGCAAGTCCAATCAATGAGATATTGATAGAAGAGTCGTTACTTGGATGGAAAGAGTATGAGATGGAGGTTATTAGAGATTGTAAAGATAACTGCATCATCGTTTGCTCGATAGAAAACTTTGATCCTATGGGTGTGCATACAGGAGATAGTATCACAGTAGCCCCTGCTCTTACACTCACTGATAAAGAGTATCAACATATGAGAGATGTCTCATTTGAAATCCTAAGAGAGATAGGTGTAGATACTGGTGGAAGTAATGTTCAGTTTGCTATCAATCCTCAAAACGGCAGGATGACAGTAATCGAGATGAATCCAAGGGTATCAAGATCATCAGCCCTTGCTTCAAAAGCTACTGGTTATCCTATCGCAAAAGTTGCTACACTCTTGGCAGTGGGATATACTCTAGATGAGATCACAAATGACATCACAGGAACGGCTGCATCTTTTGAGCCGACTATTGATTATATAGTTACTAAGATACCTAGGTTTACATTTGAAAAATTCCCATGTGCAGACTCGACTCTTACTACATCTATGAAGAGTGTGGGTGAAGTGATGGCGATAGGTAGGACTTTCAAAGAGTCAATCCAAAAGGCACTTTGTTCCATGGAGACAGGCTTAAGTGGATTTGAAAAGATGGAGGGTGATGAAGAATTTATCAAAAAAGAGCTTCGCCGTCCAAATGAAAATAGAGTTCTCTACATCGCTGAAGCCTTTAGAAGAGGGATGAGTGTAGAGGAGATTCATGAGTACTGTAAAGTGGATCCTTGGTTTTTGTATCAGATAGAAGAGATTGTAGAGTTTGAAAAGAGTATAGACAAAACTATTATGATAGATAAAAAGAGGCTAAGAGCAGCCAAGACATTTGGATTTAGTGATAAAATGCTATCAAAGCTCACAAGCTATGCCGAGGATGATATCTATGACAATAGAAAAGATATGGGTATTGTCTTGGAGCATAATGAAGTGGATACTTGTGCTGCTGAATTTAAGGCTCTAACACCATATCTTTACTCTACTACACCAATCACCCAAAGGGATGAGCAAAGATCATATGAGAGTGACAAAAAAGTGATGATTATAGGTGGTGGACCTAACCGTATCGGACAAGGAATTGAGTTTGATTACTGTTGTGTTCATGCTGCTTTTGCTCTAAAAGATATGGGTGTTAAATCTATCATGTATAACTGCAATCCTGAAACTGTTTCAACTGACTATGATACAAGTGATATCTTGTACTTTGAGCCTATCGATTTTGAGAGAGTTAGAACTGTGATTGAGTATGAGAAACCTGATGGTGTTATTGTTCACTTTGGAGGGCAGACACCTTTGAAACTCTCATCTGATCTTACTAGAATTGGGGCTAAGATCATAGGAACTAGTGCTGAGGTTATTGACTTGGCTGAAGATAGAGAGAAATTTTCTGCATTTATCAAAAAGATAGATTTAAAACAGCCAGAAAATGCTACTGCTACGACAAAAGAGGCTGCATTACTCATAGCTTCAAGGATTGGCTATCCTGTACTTGTAAGACCAAGTTATGTACTTGGAGGAAGGGCTATGAGGACAGTTTACAGTGATGAGGAGTTGAGTCAATATATGGATGAAGCGGTGAGTGTGAGTAACGACTCACCTGTTTTGATTGATAAATTTTTAGACTCTGCTATCGAGGTAGATGTAGATGCCATCAGTGATGGGAGCGATGTCTATGTGGGTGCTATCATGCAACACATCGAAGAAGCTGGTATTCATAGTGGGGATAGTGCCTGTTCACTTCCACCTGTGTCACTAAGTCAAGAGATACAAAAAGAGATAGAGCTTAAGACAAAAGAGATAGCTTTGGGATTGAATATAAAAGGACTTTTAAATATCCAATATGCAGTCTATCAAGATGAGATCTATATGATAGAGGTTAATCCAAGAGCAAGTAGAACGGTTCCTTTTGCATCAAAAGCTACTGGTATCCCTATGGCAAAAGTGGCTACTAGGGTGATGTATCAAGGTAATTTGAAAGAGGCACTAAGCTTTTATGACACCTTTGGTGTAGTGTATGAGGATAATGGTGTATTAAAACCTAAAATCAAAGATCATGTATGTGTCAAAGAGGCTGTGTTTCCATTTAAAAAATTGGGTCGAGCAGATGTTATCTTGGGTCCAGAGATGAAGTCAACTGGAGAGGTGATGGGTATAAGCAAAACTTTCCCTCACTCTTTTGCCAAGTCACAAGAGGCAAGTGATAATGCACTGCCACTATCAGGAACTATATTTATCTCACTTACCAATAGCGATAAAGTTCATGCAAAAGAGATAGGCGAGAGCTTTAGGAATGCTGGTTTTAATATAGTAGCTACCTCAGGAACCAAAGAGGCTTTGAAAGAGGCTGGTATTGAAGCTAAGAAAGTTTTAAAGATCAGTGAAGGTCGTCCAAATATAGGAGATATGATTACAAATAATGAAATCTCCATAGTCTTAAATACAAGTGATTCAAAATCTAGCAAAGATGATGCTAAGATGATTAGGCAAACGGTGCTAAAACAAAATATTCCATATTTTACAACTATTGCAGCTGCAAAAGCAGCAGCACAGGCTATCATCGCACTACAAGAAAATAGAGATTTAACTCCAAAAGCTTTGCAAGATTATCTTGGTAGTTGATGATCTATCTTGCTCAAACTGACACAACTGTCGGCTTTTTGTCTGACTCCAAAGAGGAGTTGGCATCTGCAAAAAGAAGAGATATAAATCAGCCTTTTATCATCTGTGTGAGTGATCTTAAGAAATTAAAGAGATTGACTAGAGTTCCAAAGATTCATAAAAAAAGAGTTCGACGATCTAAAAAAACCACATTTGTCTATCCTAATGATCTTGCAATTCGAGTGGTTAAAGAGGGGGAACATCACGATTTTTTAAAAAGATTTGATTATCTATACTCCACTTCAGCAAATAGACATAAAGAGAAGTTCTCCCTCGAGTATGCTTTGAGTGTTGCTGATGTGGTGATAGAACCTAAGAAAGGCTTTAAAGAGTCAAAATCATCTACTATCGTAAAGTTATCAAGGAAAAAAGAGAAACTCCTAAGAAAACTTTAGAAAAAACCTTCTTTAAATATCATTCAGTAAAGTTAATGCAACTTTAAGTAACAAAATTTACCCAAGTTTTATCAATAAGTAAATAAATATTTACAAATACTATACAATCTCACTAGAATGTTTATAAATCAAAACAGGAGATAGTTATGAGAAAATCACTGATGCTGCTGATGGTAGTAGCTTGCACGGTCTATGGTGATCTAAAAATTGAAAGTTTAAAGTGGACTAATGATTATGAGATGTTAGTGAAATTAAATATGAAAGTAGAGAATGATATAGTAGGACTTGATATCAACCATAATGGTATTAGAGATGATGTAGAGTATTATGTAGAACAAAAGTACAAGAGTGATCCTTTCGAAAAAGAGATCTTTTTGGAGTCTGCTAAAAAAATACAAACTATTCTTTCACTAAGAGATAATGTACCACTTCAAAAAAGAGTAAAGTTAGATAATGAATTGATAGAGTTATATACTTGTAGAGATTATATGCTATATAAACTTGATGTAGCGGATATAAGTTCTAAGATGAAAGAGAAGCTAAACTTTAAATCAAGGGTTTTAAATACCAATGATAGATTAAGAGCATATATAGAGCATAAAAAGAAGGTTTTAGATTTTGGTGAAGAGGATATTGCTAAAATGGAAGTAGATAGTAAGAGAATTGCTTGTGAAAATAGATATAAGAGTTTGATGAATCCTGATTTGGTTACTTCAAAGTAAATATGATAGACTCTTTTTATGAAAAAAAGGGTTATCGTTTATGGTGATATTCACGGTTGTATAAATGAGTTTGAAAAGCTAAGATCAAAGATTGGCCCTAAAAAGGGTGATATAGAGATTAGTGTTGGGGATTTTATCAACAAGGGTTTTTATTCCCTTAAAGTTCTAAGACTGATAGAAAAAGAGGGTATTTTAGCAGTTTTAGGAAATAACGAGGACAAACTAGCTTCGAACTTTAAAAAGTTCAAAAAAAAGGGTAAAAAGGCGGTTGAAAAACTGCGAAAAGATGAAAAACTTCTACTCAAAGAGCTATCTAAAAGAGATTACCGTTTTTTAAAGTCACTTCCATACTTCATAAAAATAAAAAATTTAACTATCGTTCATGCTGGAATACCTCTTGGGGTTAAACTAAATAAACGATTAAGCAAAGAGGAGAAAAAAGGATTAACACTTTTAAGGTATTACAATAAAAAGTTAGAGCCTATACCGTATCGTGATATCAAAAATAGGTACAAATTTTGGAGTGAGTTATATGATGGAAGAGAGGGCTTTGTTGTTTATGGGCACCAGCCATTTAAAAAACCAAAAATCGATAAATACTCTATTGGAATAGATACAGGCTGTGTCTATGGGGGTAAATTATCTGCTGTGGTATTTGAACTCAAAAGAGATAAAGTAGATACAAAAAAATACAAAATTTACCAGCAACGAGCTAAGAAGAATTACTGGAAGATAGTTTGCTCAAGGTGATATCAGCACTTTTTACCAAAGAGTCAAGGTTGTAACCTCCCTCTAGTACAAAAGCTATAGGTTTTGTTTTGTATCTTTCCAAGATAAGATCAATCATCTTTGAAAGACCATCAAATGTGACATAGCTACTAGATATCTCTTCATCTATCATTAGATCATAACCAGCAGAGACTAAGACGATATCTGGATCAAAATTATTTGGCAATTCATTAAAGAGTTCTAAAAACTCACTATCGCTTATACCATTTTTATAAGGCATATTCTTATTGAAGCCTTTGCCCTTTCCTTCTCCTGTATCATCACTTGTACCAGTAAATGGGTAGTTTTGTGCTTCATGAGTACTAAAATAATAAACAGTATCATCTTTATAAAAGATATCTTGTGTACCATTTCCGTGGTGAACATCAAAGTCTATAATTAAAACTTTTTTAAAACCTGCATCTTGAGCATACCTTGCCATCAGTGCAATGTTGTTAAATATACAAAAACCTTGCCCTGTAATGATCTCGGCATGGTGCCCAGGAGGACGAAGATTTAAAAATGCTCTATTGTCAATTCCATTTTTAAAGGCATCAATAACACTCTTGGTGCTACAAGCTGCTCGTTTAGCAACAAAGTAGCTTCCTTCACTCAAAATCGTATCGCTGCTTATTATCATCCTAACACCATTTTCATAACCACTTTCAACCCAATCTACATAGCTAGGATCATGAATACGGTAGAGTTCTTCTTTCTCTCCTTCTCTAAGAGGTAGAGAGTTTAAAAGATATTTTGATCTTGCTAAGTCATCTATCATTGCCACCCTGTCGTTTATCTCAAGGTGCATTCCTGTGTTGTGATGAAATGAGCTTGGATCATAAAGGTAAAGCATATCTTATCCTTAAGTGGAATTTGTTTACAAAATTGTATCAAAAATAAGAAAAAATATACTAAAATGTAACAATATAATAGGCTAAAATAAGAAATAAATAAAACATATTCAATTATCTTATAATTTGTATTTTATTTATTGACAAGTAGAATTTATTTTGATAGTCTTAATTTATAAATATAATTTTTTATACAAAGGAAGCAATTTGAAAAGCATAATATTATCGACATTATTGATAGCGTCGATTTCTTTAGTAGGTTGTGGTAGTAGCAGTTCAACGCCTAAAAACAACTTGGAAACAAATAGTACAAAACATCATACAAAGAGTGTATATCCTGAAGTAATTCGTTCTGGTGAAGTAGTTTCATTAGAATATCTGGATAAATCTGTAGTCTCTTACACATGGAGAGATCAGAATGGTAAACTTCTAGGTCATAGTTCAAAAATCGAATGGACTGCACCATCAAAATCAGGTACATATGTGATTACTGTGGATACCGTAAATGATAAAGGTGAGCTTTCAACTGGTCAAATCCAAGTTAAGGTAGTTGACCATGTAGATGATGAAGCACCTGTTATTGAGTTAAAAGGTGAT
>CAZYJF010000028.1:0-4302 GCA_964647715.1 uncultured Sulfurospirillum sp.
AATCCCTTGTCATCTCACAAAATATATATGCAGGTGGAAAACATGTAAATGATGTTAAACAAGCAAGAGAAAATCTAAAAGTTGCTCTTGCCAAATACAGAGACAAAGTTGAAGAGGAGAGTACTAAGATTATCGATGCTTATCTATCTGTAGTTTTTCAAAAAAAAGCTATAAAAAAAGCAAAAGAGAATATGCGACTACTTGAAAAAATAGTTGATATTGTAAGCATAAAAGAGAAAAATGGAGCTTCTAGCAAGGGTGATTTAAACTACATTATGTCCCAAATCCAAAATGCAAAATCAGCCCTTATCGATGTAGAGTCAAAGTACAAAAATGCACTTTCATATTATGAGTATTTTGTAGGAGATCTAAATGAAAGTAAAATGCCTATATACCAAGAGTATGATATTACTCTAAAAGATATAGATGAGGTTTTAGAAAAAAGTTACCTAAACAATGCCAAAATCGTAGCTGCAGTAGCAAAACTAAATGCCCAACACTATGCTCTAAAAGCACAAAAATCAAAGTTTCTACCAAAATTAGACCTTTCAATCACAGGCAAAGATAAACAAAGTGGCTATATAGGTGAACCTCAAGAAGATAGAGCAAAAGCTATGCTTCAACTAAGATATAACCTATATGATGGAGGCAAAGATGAGGCACAAAGATTAGAGTTAAAAAGTAAAATTAGAGAGTTAAGATACTCCCTAACTGATATAAAAAAAGGTTTAAAACACAATACTGAACAGCTTTACGAAAGTGTAAATTCCAACAAAGAAAAACTCTCTCATACCTTAGATGAGTTAAATTCAAATAAAAAAGTGGTAGATTCATACTGGAATGCCTTTAAGTATGGAACACAAGATATTCAAGCCCTAATACTTGCTCAAAGGGCTTTAAATAGATCAGAGCTTGATGTTCTAAAACAAAAACAAAGCTACACTCTAAGTTACTTTAAACTTCTACAACAAACAGGAGAACTACTCAATTTCCTAGGAATTGACTCTCTTTAATCTAACTCTAGCTTCTTGATAACAAGCTCCCTCTCCTTCCAAGCTTAAAAATGAAGGAGTAAGATAGTTAACCCCAGGAGTTCCTGAATATATCAACACACAATCATCTCTAAGTCTATAATCAACCTTCACGATAAAATTATACTTTCCAAAATCACTGCTAACTTCAACTTCTTCACCATCTAAAAATCCAAGAGTTCTAGGAAGATAGACAAACTTTGATCTCTTAAATTGGCTATTTAGTGAGTGCTTTGCCTTTGGAGTGATAAGATAGAGTCTTTCATCATCTTCATCCTCTTGCATTTCAAACTCATCGATAAACTCAAAAACATTATCATCATTATAAAACTCATCACTATAAGGCTCTTTGTCAAAAGTTTTTGAACGAAGATATTCACCCTCTTTTTTTGAATTACTACTAATCACAGCATCAATGATCTCATCTTTGGATTTAAGGCTCGAAAATTCAAACTCTTTATGCAAAAAAGATGAAAGTTCATACTCACCAATAGCAAAATCCTCATCAATGATCTTTGGCATAGAAAATAGATACTCATGTCCATAACTAAACCGAAGATCATCTTTTGCCAAAAAACTTTTTGCAGGAATTACAAGATCACAAAGAGAGCTTGTCTCATTCTCATATAGCCCAAAATAGACCTTAAACTTACTATTTTTTAGATTATTTACCACGCTACTTGAATTTGGCATAGAACTAGCAGGATTACTCCCTTGAATAAAGCATAGATCGTATTTGGAAAAATCTACATTTACTATAGGTTCAAATGATTTGGCTTTTTCAAAAGGAAGATCAAATCCAAATCCACTCTCACCCAAATAACTAACACCACAACCCTCTTTTCCAAAGTTTCCAAGCATTGCAGAGAGTGAGTAGATCATATGCAATACAGAGTGAGCATGTCTATACTTTTGTACCCCAACTCCCACCAAAAATGCTACCTTTTTCCCTGCAACCATATCGATAAAACTATTTATTTGACTAGCTTCAATACCTAGATCTTGCATAAGAAACTTCACCCTGTAAGAGTTTATAAAATCTATAAAATAGTCAAAATTTTCACATCTGTTTTCGATAAACTCTTCATCAACCATCTCTTGCATCACAAAAAATCTAGCCAATAAAATAGCCAATTTCATATCACCTTTAGGTCTGATTTGTAGATGAAGTTTTGCACTCTTTGATAAGTTTGTCTGCACAGGGTCAATAACGATGATATCTTTATCTTTAATAAATGGCAAAAGATGGGAGTTAGTATTTTCAATATTTCTTCCCCAAACTACTACTGTATCACTCTTTTCAATCGAACTAGCACTCATATGCAAAGATGCCCCAACTGCCAATCTTATACCATACTCACCACCACTATCACACAAACTCCCACTTGTAAACACTGAGCCATACTTGGCAAAAAAATCACCCACAACTCTTCCCATCACTCCAAAGTTACCATGCCCTTTGAAGTACAAACTTTTTTGTGGATCAACCTCTTTTAATTTCTGACTTAAAATTTGCAAAGCCTCATTTAAGCTAATCTCTTTCCCTTGATAACTAGCACTTTTTATCCTAGGAGTGGCTAAAAAACTATTTAAATTTGGACACAAGGAGCCCTTTGTAAATGGATGATTAGGATCACCCTTTAACTTTCCATCCTCATATATAACACTACACCCATCATAACAATCAAGCGGACAAGCCGTCAATTTCCCCATATTTACTCCCCTATTTAAACTCAACTTTCAATAGCTTTGAAAACTCTTTCACCCCATCAATGATAATCTCAACCCTGTATGAAGATATCTCTTTTGTATCAGCCACTCTCCAAATCTTATCTATCTTATAATTTGTTTTTTTATCATCTATATAGATATTTTTGTCTTTAATATCATCTATTTCATCAAGTGGCACAAAGATAGTTAGCCTTGCACGAGAAAGATCATACAGATCAACCAAAGGAGATCCCATATTTACAAAATCACCCCTGTTTGGATATATCTTATAGACAAATTCACCACTCTTTGCTAACACTCTTCTTTTTTCTATACTATCTTCAAGATGGCTCTTTTTTGATAATAGATCAGCTTTTGAACTCAAAAGGTTTTCTAAGTTGCTCTTTTGACTTAGAAGTGCTTTTTTTGCATTGATATAGACTAATCTTTTACTATCTTTTTGAACCTTGGTGTAGCTTTGAAGATTTTTCACTCTTTTGTATGCATCCCATGCTATATTTAAAGAGTTCTTTGACTCATCTATCATATCTTTTAGTATGGATATGGACTCATCTAAGATAGAAATCTTCTTCTTTGTTTGATTTAGGTCAAACAGTTCAACTCTATCATCTAAATGAAGCACAACTCTACCACCCCCATCTCTTCCTTCAAGTTCCCTGTTAATATCAATCACAGGAGCATTTACAGAAGATTTGATATGGTAAATCTCTATCGGCTCAACTCTAGCAAAATATGCTCTAGCATTCAAAAGTGTAGCACTAAGTAGTATTAAGATAATTTTTTTCATAAAGATGATTATACCCAAGAAAGATAAACTAACTTTTTTTGTTATAATGACTCAAATAACAATTAGGAGTTTATATGAGCAAATACCAAATTAGCAAAACTATAGAGCATGAAGATGTCCCTTTTAAACACCCATCATCCAAGTTTTTTGAGGCTGTTGGTGGCGAAGATGGTATGAGAGAGTTAATGTATAGCTTTTATGATATTATCTATGAGAGTGACATACAAAACTTTTTCCCTCAAGATAGAGAGGAGTTTGATAAAGTTAAGGAGAAAAATACAAAATTTTTCATTCAAGTCTGCGGTGGTCCAAAAGTTTATGAAGAGGAGACAAAAGGTCAATCTCTTGATGATTATATGATCCATGTGCATGATGATTTTACAATTGACGAAAATGCCAGAGTTGAGTGGCTAGGATGTATGCAAAAAGCACTTGAAAACTATGATATGGATGAAGAGATTAAGCAAGATTTTTGGAACTATGTCGAGGCATTTTCTAAACTCACAGTTAATAAATTTAAAGATCTAAGTAAATTTAATCCTTACCACTAATAAAAAAAGGAGAATATATGGACTTTTTATATCACAGCTTACTTTGGTGGCACTGGATAGCTTTTGGTCTATTATTGGTCATTGCTGAGATTATCGTTCCACTTTTTGTGGTTATTTGGTTTGGTCTTGGTGCCATCGTTGTAGGAATTGTAAAGTTTTTATTTCTAACTTCATTTATGAGTGATATATCAATTTGGCTTCT
>CAZYJF010000028.1:4402-5595 GCA_964647715.1 uncultured Sulfurospirillum sp.
GTAGTTATTGTTACACTATTTGCAGGGATTAAAATAGTTCCTCAAGGAGAAGAGTGGGTAGTAGAAAGGCTTGGAAAATATCTAAAGACTTTAAAACCGGGATTAAATATCATCATACCATATATGGATTCAATAAGAAAAAAGATAACAACTAGAGATATCATACTTGATATTCCACAACAAGAGGTCATCACTAAAGATAATGCCGTAATCACTACAAATGCAGTAGCTTTTGTAAGAGTTACAAATCCAAAAGATGCAATCTATGGAGTAGAAAGCTTTGAAAGGGCTATACAAAACCTCATCATGACTACTCTAAGATCAATCATAGGTGAGATGAAACTAGATGAAGCACTCTCAAACAGAGAGGTCATAAAAGCAAGACTAAAAGATCAGATTGTAGATGATGCAGCTGATTGGGGAGTAACGGTAAAATCAGTTGAAATTCAAGATATCACACCTTCAGCCTCTATGCAACAAGCTATGGAACAACAAGCAGCAGCTGAAAGAGAAAGAAGAGCAATCGAAACAAAAGCAGAGGGTAATAAAAATGCGATGATCTTAGAGTCACAAGGAAAACTTGAAGCTGCGAAACTAGAAGCTTCTGCTCAAGTAGCACTCTCAGAAGCATCAGCTCAAGCTATTAAAAATGTCTCACAAGCTATTGAAGATAAAGAGTTACCAACTATGTTCTTACTAGGAGATAGATATATCAATACTCTTGAAAAGATGGCAAGTAGTCCAAATAGTAAATTTGTCGTATATCCTGCTGATTTGCAAGGTGCAATTAAGGGGATGTTAGGAAATGTTTTGAAGAAGTAGAAAACCTACTTCTTCAACTCTGCGAAAGGATTATCCACAACTTGTTTTCTTGATGCAACATATGGAACTATCGCTGCATGTCTAGCTCTTTTGATAGCTTGTTCTACCATTACTTGATGCTTTTTACAGTTTCCTGTAAGTCTTCTTGGCATAATCTTATATCTCTCTGATAGAGAATTTAAATAAGAGCTAGGATCTTTATAATCCAAAAACTCAACTTTTGCTTCACAATATCTACAATATTTTTTAGAATATTTTCTTCTTTCTGCCATTGTTTTTTTCCTTTTTTATTTAATTGTCATCTTTGTAAGGAGCAAAGCCCCTCACAAATTCACGCTCTACTAAAGCACACCCTATCGGGCGTATTCGCT
>CAZYJF010000028.1:5695-11718 GCA_964647715.1 uncultured Sulfurospirillum sp.
AAGCCCCTCACAAATTCACGCTCTACTAAAGCACACCCTATCGGGCGTATTCGCTTCTCTCTTTGTCATCTTTGTAAGGAGCAAAGCCCCTCACAAATTCACGCTCTACTAAAGCACACCCTATCGGGCGTATTCGCTAAAAAGGTACTTCATCCTCATCGATATCTATTTCTGGGATGTTTGCCTCTTGTTTTGGAACTTCACTTTGCTGTGGTGAAGGAGTAGGATTTGATTGCTGATAAGATTGATTTGAATCAGCCTGAGGCTTATTATAAGCTCCTGTTGAATCAGCACTACCCTTTCCTCCAAGCATAGTCATATTTTCCACCGTTACGGTATGTTTACTTCTTTTTCCACCGCTTTGATCTGTCCAGCTATCAAGCTTCAATCGTCCTTCAACCAAAACTTGCGAACCCTTCTTTAGATATTGGTTTGCAATCTCAGCAGTTCTTCCAAAGAATGTAAGATCCACAAACAAAACTTCCTCTTTTTGTGAACCATCTCCACCCTTGAACTTTCTAGTACTTGCAATTCCTGTATTTCCGATAGCTGTACCGCTAGGAGCATATCTAAGTTCAATATCTCTAGTTAGGTTGCCGACGATTATCACTTTGTTGAACATAAATTTCCTTTGTTATTCTTGCTCTGTAGATTCTTCTTTAGGAGCCTCTTCTTTTTTAGGAGCTGCTTTTTTAGTCTCTATCTTTTTACCCGCAGCCATATGTTCCCATTGAGCAATCTCTTTTTTCTTTTCGTACTTAATATTTAAAAATCTCAGTACATCTTCATCAAGTCTTAAATTTCTTAAAATTTCCTCGATAGATGCCGGATCAATCTGATAATAAAAAACAGTATAGTTTCCTCTTTGGTGCTTATCTATCTCATATGCTAGTTTACGCACACCCATATCATCAACTCTTTTTATCTCAGAGCCATTTTTCTCTAATAATGCTTTTAATGCATCAACTTTTGCACTCGCCTCTTCAGGACTAAGTGTAGGCTTGAGTACTACTAGTAACTCATAATGTTTCATATATTTCTCCTTATGGATATTAAGCTTGTCTCCAAGCAAGGTTTTTACTCATATCTTGAGTAAGGTCGCGATTTTACTATAAATAAGTTTGAAGTTTTATTAAAGAAGCTATCAAAAAGCTCTTTTTATCAATATTTGTTGATGTTTTCAAAGTCAATTGTGCATCTAGGAGATGATCTAATATCTGTTTAAATATCTCTAGTGATATTTTATTGCTAAATGTTGCTCTTTTATTTGCTAAATGTGATGGAAGATTATAACCCAAAATATCCATCACATTCATAGTACCGTGTGCTGTAATATAGAGTCTAAAGAGCAAAAGGGTTGTAAAATAGCTTTCAAATGCACTAAGAATTCTAAGTTCATCAACTCCCTCTTCTTCGATGATGGAGTAAAGGCTATCTTTGATATCCTCTTTTTTCAAAAAAGACTCTATAAAGTCATCAAGCTCAATCTCACCAAGACCAAAGATATGAGAATCGATCTCATTTACACCGATCTTTTTACCCACAAGTTTTAACTTTTCTAATTCATTCACACAAAATATCAGTTCTTCATTTTGCAATCTATATAGATGAGTTAAAGCATATGAATCGATATCAAGTTCAAACTTTTGTGCTTTTTTCTTTAAAATCTCCATAGCTTCATTGAATGAGGGTTTAAAAAACCTGACATTATCAGCACTCTTTTTTTTCACAAAAGACTTTGCTAAATCTCTACCAACTCTATCATCACCACAAAACTCAAATACAAAAAAGCTCGTTTGATTTTTAAAACAGCAATCAACTAAGTCATCTAACTCTTTTTTTGGAATTTTTTTGTCACTTTTTAGATACAAAAGATTGATATCACCAAAGAGTGAAGCTTGAGAAAGATAACTTTTTGCCAAAGTAAAATCATACTCTTCAAAGTAGAGCTTGAGCATATTATCTTTATCGCCCTTTTTTTTAGCAATAAATTGGGCATACAGGGGGCTTAG
Organism: uncultured Sulfurospirillum sp.; assembly: GCA_964647715.1. GTDB lineage: Bacteria > Campylobacterota > Campylobacteria > Campylobacterales > QNZT01 > QNZU01. The sequence goes on from CAZYJF010000028.1 coordinate 7,708, forward strand.
GTACTGATCTCCATAAAGTAGGATAGATGATGGAAGACTCTTCGAACGGATTAACTCATCCAACTCTTTTTTATACATACCCCAAACCTTTTAGGGGTATTTTACCATAGTTTTATAAAGTTGCTAATATCTCTTCATCACCTTCAATCGAAGAAAGTTCCTCTTCTTTATCGATACAACTCTTTGGCTCTGCTAAATAAAACCCTTGCGAATAATCAATCCCCAGTGATTTTACGATCTTGTAAATCTCTTTTGAGTGAACAAACTCTGCCACAGTTTTAGCACCCATTTTCTTTGCTAGTGAGACAATAGCTTCAACAATCTTATGACTATCCAAATCATTATCCAAATTTTTGATAAATTGACCATCAATTTTAATAATATCAGCTTTTAGGGTCATAAGTCGGCTAAAGTTTGAAGCCTCAGCTCCAAAATCATCTATCGCCAATCCAAAACCATGCTCTCTTAATCTTGCAAACTGTTCATTTGCATACTCAGAATCTTGTGAATTGATATTCTCCAAAACCTCTAAGATAACCCTTTTTGGTTCTACATCATAAGTTTTGCACATCTGCACTAAAAAATCTACCAAATACTCTTCTCTTAAATCCTCTTCGGTGATATTGATAGAAAAATCATAACTACTACCTGAGAAAATTTGAAAACTTTTTTTGATCATTACCTTTGTCAACTCGCTCAACAATCCTAATGACTTAGTAGCCGGAAGAAAGAAAAATGGTGAAACGATTTTCTCATCATCAATCGCTCTTACCAAACACTCATATTTGACAATTTTTCCTGTTTTATTGTCAAATATAGCTTGAAAATATGGAACTATTTTATCATCTTTGAGCAACTCTGGTAATCTCTTACTCCAATAAAGATTATTTTTTTGTATCTCCTCAAGCTTTGGATCGTGTTTGTAAACTTCTACTCTTTTTGCCTCACTTCTTTCTATCTTTCTAAGTGTAAGTTTTCCATATGAGAGTGCATTTTTCTTCTCTCTAACAATGGCTATTAGAAAGTTAATCACAACTTTTAGATCACCATTTTCCACCTTTACATTGCTAAAAACTTTTTCAATTTTTGATGCAAGACTCAAATCCTCATTAAATGTAGGTTTTTTTATAAATATCGCATATGTATCATCACTGATATGATATATATTGATATTTCTTTTGCTGTATGCCTTTAAAATTAAAGCTACTCTTTTGTGGATACTCTCCATAAACTTTTCACCAAATTTATTTATCAGCAGATCATATTGATTGATCTCAAGCAACATCAATGACATCTCATCTTCACACCTGTCTAAATCCTCTTGCAAGACAATCTTATTGGCAAGTTTTGTAACAGGGTTTACTCTATTTTGTTCATATAGTCTCTTTTGTGCCTTTGATATTTTTGCTGAACTATTTTTCAAAAAAATGATATTTTTTTTATGCTGGATTTCACTCATACCCAAAAAGATTGCAAAAGCCGTATATGAAGCAATAGACAATAGATAATCAATAGTCTTTATATGAGATCCAAATGGCTCTAAAAAATACAAAAGACTCAAAGTTGTAAGGGTAATCAAATAATATTTCGTGCCATACTTATGCCCTCTTAAAAGATATGCAGCCATTAATAAATTGGCATACCATATAAGCTTTATATCTTGATCTAAGAGCACAACCAAAGAGCTAAAAAAGACAAAAAATATCCCCAAAGTTATATTTGAAATGATTTTAAAACGATTCCTGCTTGATCTTGCTACAAAAAATAGCAAAAAAGTTAAGACAAAAACTGAGATATCAACAGCAGCTAAGAGATAGTTACCTGCTATTATTCTAATCATTCCTGCTGCAAAGGAGATGAAGCTAGCACTAAGAAGCATAGAGTTTAAGAGTAGATAGCGATACTTTAAACCACCCTCTTTTTGAGAAAAATTTAAACTACCTAGTAAAAATTTCTCCATACCACCTCTACTTCTCAAATGCCACCCCTCTTTAAATCAATAATCATAAAATCGACATTAGAGAAAAAAGATTTAGAAAAATTAAAACAATTTTATATCTTTTGTACAAAACTCCCTAAAATTTTAGTTGTTGTAATAGAAGATTCAACTATTTTAATCTTGATCTTATCAAAGAGTTCAAACTCAACATCTCCTACTAGATATATCCTAGCACCATAAATATCTCCTAAACTCTGAGCAAATGGCATAGACTCTTCAGTTTCGATAACCATTCCCTCAACAATTTCACCTTTATGAGCCCTAAACCATCTTGCATATTTTCTATCTCTAAAGTCCCACTCACATGCACTAGCTTCTCTTTCTAACTCACTAATTCTTTGTGCAATTACCTCAGCATTACTCAATATATATTCTACCTCTTTTTTATCACCTTTTAAAATAGCCTTCAAAAGTCTATGCACAACCAAATCACTATATCTTCTAATAGGAGAAGTAAAGTGAGTATATAACTTAAAGCCTAGACCAAAATGCCCCTCTTTTGGAATATCTGAATAGGAAGCTTGTTTTTGCGTTCTAATTATCATAGAATCTATCTCATCTCTAAGACCTTTTTTCTTGGCCTCTTTTTGAAGCTCTTTTATCGTCTTATATGGATCCTCATAACTTTCAACATTGATAGATATATCTTCAAGATCACTGATAAGCTTATCTAGCTTCTGGGGGTCAGGACTATCGTGAATTCTAAATATACCTTTATCATATCTTTTGGCAGCTGCTTTATTGGCTAAAAGCATAGCATCTTCAATGAGAGCGTGAGAAGGTGTCTCTTTCTCTTGAATCACACGAACCAAATTTTGATTTTCATCTAAGATCATCCTCACATCTGATGATCTAAATTCACATCCCTTTGATAATCTCTGCTTTCTTATCTTCAAAAGCAATTTTTGAAGAGGCAAGAGATAATCCAATATCTTCTCATCACCCTTCTTTTTGTTTTTTAGATCACCATCTATAAAGGCATCTATCTCATCATATGTAAATCTTCTTTTTGAGTGTATTACAGCCTCAAAAATCTCTTCATCTATTACTTTTAAAGTCTGTTTATCTAGTGTCATTTTAATAGTAAAGACTAGGCGATCTACATTTGGTTTAAGTGAACAGATATTTTCACTCAAGACCCTTGGTAACATAGGTATCGATTTATGAGGAAAGTAGATAGAAAATCCTCTTGATTTTGCCTCTTTATCTAAATATGTATCCTCTTTTACATAACTACTTACATCTGCAATTGCAACATACAGCACATACTTGCTCTTATCAAAATATATAGCATCATCAAAATCTTTTGCATCAGGTGGATCAATAGTACAAAATACCAAATTTCTTAGATCAACTCTTCCTTTAAATTGAGATTTATCAACTTCATTACCATATTTCCTAGCTTCCTCTTCTGCCTCTTTGCTAAAATGCTCCACTTTTTCAAAAAGAGCTAAAGAGATCTTCTCATCTACTTTTGGATTTTCGATATTACCAATGCACTCTAATATCTTTGAAGTTTCATTATCTATCTTTAAAACATCTCCATTTTTATATGAGTTTAACTCCTCTTGTGTTGCTTTTACAGAAATTGGCAACTCTGTTTTTATATGCTTAAGCACAATACCATTATCTCTTTTTTCTACAAAGCCAATACTTGTTTTTCTAGCACGAATCAGTACTTCGATGACTTTAGCACTTGCACCTCTTCTTGAAAAGATCTTTTTTGCTAAAACGATATCATCTTTATGAGCAGTCAAGAGATTAAAATCCTCGATCTTAAGATCACGACTCTTCTCTTCTCCCAAACTATCTAAGTAACCAACTCCCTTTTTTGTGACATCTAACTTACCAACTCTATATTTTGAATCGAGTTTCGCTTTTGATCCATCAACTTTAATTGCACCAATTTCAAGCAGTTTTTCATACAAAGACTTTGCTTCAGAGGATATATCTTTGAGATTAATCCCATTAGTTATTTTATTTAAAAAAGCTCTCATATTTCTCTTTATATT
>CAZYJF010000029.1:0-11585 GCA_964647715.1 uncultured Sulfurospirillum sp.
TGCATACCGATAGGCTCTTACTTTAAAAGGATTTTCTCCCTCGATCTCAAGCAGATCAGCTAGTTCGTTAAAGATTTTAGCGATTTGAATATTTTGCATAAAACTCCCTCTTGATGGTGAAATTATAGCACTTTTTTATCCTTATCTTGTTTTTGTTATACTCCCAAAAATTTCAAGGAGCATTTATGAAACAATCAATTTTCAAAGAAAAATATCCAATTTTTTCGTATGAAATCCCAAAAAGTGAAACAGACAAAAAAGATGTAGATGAGATCATTGCCTACTACAAGCAAAAGATAGAAGCACATCCTATCGCTACATATATAACGACTTTTGATCACTATGCACATACAAAATCACTCGAAGAACACACGATAAATCCTGATATCAAAGATGTTAAAAATATCATCTTCTGTTTTGGTGCAGAGATACCTACCCCAAAAGTTGCAGGTATTAGACCTAGATCTATTGGTGTATGTGACTTAGGGGACAAATTTGTCATAGATTTTATGGAAGCACCAAATGAAAAGGCAAATAGCTTTATGGAGGAGTGGACAAAAAATATTTGATGAGAGTCATAAAGTGGAGAGTTCATTACAACTGTTATGAACGATAAGTTAGTAAATTTATAAAAGATTTTACAACTTCTCCCTTTTATGTTAAAATAACTCCACTTTTGAAAAAGGACACTACTTGGCTCTTAGCTCGATATCAAAGCGACTAAACGACTCTTTGGATACCCCATTTGGCAAGGTTATCAAGATCAGTGCTACAAATATCCACATAAGTGGTCTTCATCCAAGCATCGGTGATATCATCAAAATAAAATCTCTTGAAAATCCAAATAGAGTAGAGCTTTCTATGGTTACGGAGCTAAAGAGCGATCACTTCATCGTCTCGCCGTTTCGATATGTGGAGGGGCTAAAGATAGGGGATCATGCATATATAGGAAATGAGGGTTTGAGTATCGGGCTTAGTGATGATATCTTGGGTCGTGTTGTCGATCCATTTATGAATCCAAAAGATGGCAAGGCTCCTATAGCTTCCAAAAAGAGGATGCCTATCATCAAGACTCCCATAGATGCGATGAAAAGAGGTATGATTGATAAAGTTTTTAGCACAGGTGTCAAGAGTATCGATGGGCTTTTGACTTGTGGTGAGGGGCAGAAGCTTGGTATATTTGCAGGAAGTGGAGTTGGTAAATCGACTCTGATGGGGATGATCGTTCGAGGAAGTCAAGCTCCTGTGAAAGTGGTCGCACTTATTGGAGAGAGAGGTCGTGAGATACCTGAATTTATCCATAAAAACTTAGGTGGTGATCTAACCGATACCGTGATAGTAGTTGCTACGAGTGATGATAGCCCATTGATGAGAAAGTATGGGGCATTTTCGGCGATGGCTGTTGCGGAGTATTTTAAAGAGCAAGGAAGAGATGTGCTTTTTATCATGGATTCGGTTACGAGATTTGCCATGGCTCAAAGGGAGATCGGACTCGCCCTTGGTGAACCGCCTACTTCTAAGGGTTATCCTCCATCATCATTGACACTTCTTGCCCAACTGATGGAAAGAGCCGGTAAAGAGGAGGGGAAAGGATCGATTACTGCATTTTTTACCGTACTAATCGAGGGAGATGATATGAGTGATCCTATCGCAGATCAGAGCCGATCTATTCTTGATGGGCATATCGTTTTGAGTCGTCAGATGACTGATTTTGGTATCTATCCACCTGTAAATATCCTAAACTCCGCCTCAAGGGTGATGGGTGATGTAGCGACACTTGAGCATATCGAAGCAGCAAGAGAGTTCAAAAAGCTCTATGCACTCTTAAAAGAGAATGAAGTCCTTATCAGAATAGGAGCATACCAGAGGGGAAATGACGAAGAGTTAGATCAGGCGATCGACAAAAAAGAGGCGATGGATAACTTCCTCAAACAAGACTCAAAAGAGCGACCAAGTTTTGATGAGATTGTAGGAGAGTTGGTGGAGATTGTAAAAAGATAGTTTTCACAAAAATGATGTACTGCCTGTTTTCAAATGGCTTCATGTTGGGTAGTCCTAAAACTGCATTATGACCCTTGTGTTGCAGATAGTTCATTTGACATTATACACCAAATGGTATATAATCAACTAAAAAGGAGCTATCATGTCAAAAGTACAAACCTCTTTGCGTATAGAAGAAGAGACTCTTAAAGAGGCAAAAGAGATTCTCGCTACATTGGGGATGAACTTTTCTGAAGCGGTCAATGTGTTTGCAGCGATGGTTGTACAAGAAAAGGGTCTTCCGTTTGATGTGAAAATTTCCGAGTATCCACCTATTTCCAAAGAAGAAGCCAAAGAGAAAATAGATCGTTCATTGGAAAACATTACTTCTGGTAGCGGAAAAAATGCTAAAGTTTTTTTTGATGAGCTACTTGGGCAATGAGCACTTATGAAGTTATTATCGAGTCCGAAGCACAGGAAGATTTGAAATCTATTTATGATTTTATCGTTTTGAATGGTTCTCAAAACAAAGCAAAAAAGTTTTTGACAAAGTTGCAAGAGAAGATTTTTTCATTGGAGTTTATGCCTAGTAGACATCGTAAAAGTATCTATATTGAAAATGAAAATGTGCATGATATGATCGTACAGGGCTATACGATTTGCTATGCAGTTCGAGCAGACAAGGTGCATATCTTGGCAGTATTCAGACAGAGGGCATTATGAATCAATAGAAAAACTTATTGATATCATCTTATTGATTTAAAAGATAGCTCAACTAAGCGTTCAAGAGCAAATAGAATTAAAAAAACTTTTTCTAGAGATCTTAAGTAGTTGAGTAATATTACTTAAAAACCCTTTTTTAAATAAGGGTTTTTAAACTAGTGAGTCGAGTGTTGTAAAGAGTTTTTGCGACTCTTTTTCAGTCTCTTCTATTAATGTAATGACATTTTCATACTTATCTTCTTTGTCTGTAGATAGCTCCTTCATTACTTGTTCTATGTTTTTGTGTACCAACTGATGAGGTGTTGCTATTGACTTAAAGTTGTCATCAGCTGAAAATATTTTTTTACCTTCGTTATTGTACCATTTTCCTAGTCGGCAATTTGTATGGGAAGATATCTCTTGTGAACTTTTTCCTTCAAATATAGCATTATATGCTTGGTTTTTAAATATCATATGATCTAGTTTTGCCATATTTACAAACAATTCATGTCCCAAGCTTTTATTTGTTTGAGCTATTTTATCAGTATTTTCTACTAAGTGATTGAATGTCTCTATAAAGTTATTTAGTTTTTCTTGTGAAGATAAAGCTTCTTTTTCTATCACTTGACTGTTTTCACCCATACTTAGTGAAGTTTGCTTCAATATATTTATATTTGCTTCTACTTCTGTTGTCGCTTTTTGTGTTCTTTCTGCTAGTTGTCTTACTTCATCAGCAACTACGGCAAATCCTCGACCATGTTCTCCAGCTCTTGCAGCTTCGATGGCGGCATTTAGTGCTAGAAGATTTGTCTGATCTGAAATATCTTTGATAAGATTTATCACTGAAAATATCTCATCTACATTGTTATTGAGGTCTTCTACTGATCTTGTAGAATCGCTTACCATTTCAGTGATTGTAGATATGCTTTGTGTAATCTCTTGTGCTGAATTTTTGACATCAGTGATTACTGATTCTGTCTCTATATTTAGTTCATTTGCAACTTCAATATTGTTTACACTTTTTAGCATACTTTCATTTAGATTGTTTGCATTTTCTGTAGAACCTGAAAGCATTTCATATGAAAGTCTTAAGTTCATTTTGGTCTTTTCAAGTCCTTTTCTTGCCTCTTCTTGAGCTTTTTTTGCTTCTTGGGCAGTTTGAACTTGTTCTTGAGCTAATTTTTCAACTTTGGAGATAAATTGGTTAAAACTCTTTTTAGCACTACCTATCTCATCTGTACTTGTAATTGGCAATCTTTGACTAAGATCAGCATCTCCTTGAGCTAACTCTTTAGCTACTTTGTCTAGATCTTTTATAGGGTTTACCACAGCAAATTTTATGATACTTATCAAGAAACCAAAGAGTATAAGATCTAGTATAATCATCATATATATCTGTCTTAATAGAGCATCTTTACTTTTAGCTATGAGAGATTCGACATTTGATACTGTATCTCCTACTAAGGTATAACCTACAACCTTTCCAGAAAAGTCTTTTATAGGAACAGAAGTGATATAGTAATTACTTGCTTTTTGTAAGCTTTTTTGATCATCTATTTTGATCTTTAAAAGATCAGATAAAAAATCTTTATTTACGACAGATTCTTTGACAGCCAGTCTGCAATCTCCTATTTGAGGTGCATTTTTTAAAGCAGTAGCTATTGGTAAAAAGTCGTTTTTCATGACAACGGCTACTTCATAGCCATTCTCTTTTCGTGCTTTTTTGACGATAGAGTTTAGCCCTTGCATAAATTCAACTGAACCTAGATATGTTCCATCATTTATGATAGGAGCGACACCTCTTAAAACGAGTCCAGCCTTACCAAGCTCAATAGCAACTAGAGGTTTTTTAGTCTGTTTGACTTTTACTATAGTGTGTCTAAAAGAGCTTAAGTCATCACCATACTTTTGTGGTTTCCATGCTCTTAAAAAACTGTGCATATTTGCATCATGGATATGGATTTTTACATTTTTATAGTTTGTATTTTCTTTAAACTCTTTGTTTAGTTCTTTTAAACCATCTATTGCGATAGACCTGTCATTGTTTTTTAGAGCTTGAATGACATCATAGTTGTGTGAGACATTGATGGCATTTGTAAGACCTATATTTTCTTTCTCTTTTAAGGCTTGTTGGAAAAAGGTATTGAGGCTTTTTTGCTCTTTTATTTTTGTCTCTTGAGTGATATGGGAAACTGAATAAAAGTAATTTATTAAAATTACACCAAATCCTATAACGATAGATAGTATTAAAGGAATGTGAATTTTTTTGTTGATTGAGAGGTTTTTGAACATATTGAACATTGATAACACCTTTGTTTATGTTTTTTAATATTAATACTAAATCGGAATAATGAAGATTTTTTTTAATAAAAAAGGATAATTATTATTTCTTGAGTATATTTAAATTTATCTTTGCAATGACCGATATAGAGTAAGTTCTAATTTTACAAAGGGGAAGATAGATGTTTTTTTTCAAGAAAAAAGAAAACGATAATCAAGAGGAGATGAGAAAGCTTGAAGAAGAGTTAAAAGAGCTTAAGCATAAAGATAGAGTTTGGTCACAGTTTCAGAGCTCTTTCCCGATCGCTTTTTTTAAGATCAACAATGAAAAAGAGATCATAGAGCATAACCATCAGCTAGAAAACTTAACAGGTTTTTCAAAAGATGAGATAGATGGGAGTAAAGGTGGAAAGATTTTGTGGCCGGTTAATCCTAAAGATTGTCAAGTGTGTGCGATTGCAGCTAAATATATACAAGAGAAAAGATCAGGTGATGGGATAGCCAATATCATCACTAAAAGTGGTGAAAAAATATCTGTTTTTGTATATATCGTTCCTATTGTGCTAGATAACAGTGTCGTTGAGACATTTATATTGTTGAGGGATAGAAGCCCAGAACTTCAAGCAAGAGCAACTTATATGAGAAAAGAGATATCTCCTATAACTGCAATATTACAAAATATTGCCAGTGGTGATGTGAGTAAAAGTTTGGAGCTTAGTGAGAGTAGTGAATTAAAAGAGTTGGAAAAGCCTATCAATAGTATCATTGATACACTAAATGAAATCGTCTCAAAGATATCTCACTCAGCAAATAATGTTGCATCGATTACTACTGAGACTAAAAGTTCACTTTCTCAGACCCAAGAGTGGAATGAGACTGTTTTTCAAGAGAGGCAGTTTGAGTTGACAGATAAGGCGAAAAATCTTGAAAACTCAGCTAATGAAATAGAGAGTATGATAGAGCTAATCAAGGATATCGCAGATCAGACCAATCTTCTAGCTCTAAATGCCGCCATTGAAGCAGCAAGAGCTGGAGAACATGGTCGAGGATTTGCAGTGGTGGCAGATGAAGTGAGAAATTTGGCAGAGAGAAGTCAAAAATCTACAGATGAGATCACAGCCACTATCTCTGTAATCAAAAATAATACTTCTGATATGGTGACCAATATAGAAGATACTAATAAAGAAGCACTGACTCTAACTGAAAGTTTAAATAATATAAGTGATGGATTTAACAAAATTTCAGAAGATACCAATTCTTTGCTAGAGGAGGCGAAAGTCTTTAAAGTCTAAGTTTATATATGACTAATTTTGTTTCTTCAAACTACACTAAATATAGTTATCGCTATAATAACCCCTTAAGTGTCCTAATTTAAGCTATTTTTAATAGTTTTAGGGCTAATATTCAATTAAGACAATATAAGTCCTAATTGATTTTGGAGAGAAATATGAGAGTCTATTTAGACAACAATGCTACAACTATGGTCGATCCACAGGTCAAAAAAGAGATGGATCCCTTCTTCTGTGAAAAGTATGGCAATCCTAACTCTTTGCATGACTTTGCTAGGGAAGTCCAAAAGCCCTTGAATGATGCGATGGAGAAGATCTATGCTGGTATTCATGCACCAAAGAGTGATAGTGTAGTTATCACTTCATGTGCTACTGAAAGTAACAACTGGGTATTAAAGAGTATCTATTTTGATTATATCATGAACAATAGAAAAGATCACATCGTGGTTTCAGAAGTTGAGCATCCTTCCATCATAGCGGGTGCTAAATTTTTGGAATCTATGGGTGTGAAGGTGAGTTATTTGCCGATAAACAGCGAAGGGATAGTCGAAGCTGCTAGAGTCAAAGAGGTTCTTACACCTAAGACTGCACTAGTTTCTGTAATGTGGGCGAATAATGAAACAGGAGCTATCTTTCCTGTCGAAGAGATAGGTGAGCTTTGCAAAGAGCATGGAGTTTTGTTTCATACTGATGCAGTTCAAGCTATCGGGAAGTTCAGGGTAGATGTGCAGAGCTTTAATGTCGATTATCTCACATTTTCAGCCCACAAGTTTCACGGACCAAAGGGAGTTGGAGCTTTATATATCAAAAAGGGCAAAGAGCCTACACCACTTTTTCACGGTGGATCACAGATGGGTGGATTAAGATCAGGAACTCTAAATGTCCCTGGGATCATCGGTATGGGAAAAGCGATGGAGTTGGCAGATGATTGTATCGATTTTGAGATGCCAGATGTCAAAGAGCTTAGAGATTATCTTGAAGATGAGTTACTAAAGATCGAAGATACCTTTGTGGTGACTCCAAGAGAAAAGAGAACTCCAAATACGATGCTTATCAGCTTTAGAGGAGTTGAGGGAGAGTCGATGCTGTGGGACCTAAATCGAGCTGGAATTGCAGCAAGTACTGGAAGTGCATGTGCGAGTGAGGATTTGGAGTCAAATCCAGTGATGGAAGCTATCGGTGCGGCAGATGATCTAGCACATACGGCAGTGAGGTTTAGTTTGAGTAGGTTTACTACCAAAGAGGAGATCGATTACACGATAGAGGTAACCAAAAAGGCGGTTGAAAGACTTAGAAATATTTCAAGCTCGTATGCATATACACCAAAAGAGCATGAGAGCGGATTGTAGGGAGAGATAATGGGATTTGATAGTTTAATAGGCGGAACGATTTGGGATGAGTATAGCCAAAAGGTACAAGATAGGATGAATAATCCTCTTTTTATGGGAGAGCTTACAGAAGAGGATGCCAAAGAGAAAAATGCCAAATTGGTAGTTGCTGATTTTGGAGCAGAGAGTTGTGGTGATGCTGTTAGATTGTATTGGCTTGTAGATGAAAAAACAGATAAGATCATAGATGCTAGATTTAAGAGTTTTGGATGTGGAACAGCTATAGCTAGTAGTGATGTTATGGCAGAACTTACAGTTGGCAAAACTGTCAAAGAAGCTGTTAAGATCACAAACTTAGATGTTGAGTTTGCTATGAGAGACAATCCTGAAACTCCGGCAGTTCCACCACAAAAGATGCACTGCTCAGTGATGGCTTATGATGTCATCAAAAAAGCAGCATCTCAGTATCTTGGAGTGGAGTTTGATTCATTAGAGGATGAGATTATCGTTTGTGAGTGTGCAAGGGTAAGTCTTGGGACTATTAAAGAGGTTATCAAAATAAATGACTTAAAGAGTGTAGAAGAGATCACTGACTACACAAAAGCAGGTGCATTTTGTAAATCTTGTATCAAACCTGGTGGTCATGAAGATAGAGAGTATTATCTTGTGGATATCCTAAAAGAGGTGAGAGAAGAGATGGCAAAAGAGAGTGTTCAAACTTCTGTAGATAATGATGATCTTCCATTTCCTCAAATGACACTTGTTCAAAAGCTAAAAAAAGTTGAAGAGGTTTTAGATGAGAATATCCGTCAAATGTTGGTGATGGATGGCGGAAACTTAGAGGTTTTGGATATCAAGGAGAATGAAGGGAATATCGACATCTATATCAGATATCTTGGAGCTTGTAGCGGATGTGCTAGTAGTTCAACCGGAACTCTATATGCGATTGAAGCGACACTAAAAGATAAATTGGATGAGAATATCAGAGTGCTTCCAATCTAAAGCACTCTTAGAGCCTTCCTTGCTAGAGTCATAGCAAAGCCTTTTTCATAGTAGGCAGCTTCATTGATAAAGAGAGTGTGAAGACTCTCTCCATCATAATATATCTCCTCCCCGTCAAACTTTCTAAATATAGGATCACCTTTTGATATGAGATCAAAATCTCTATCTTGCCTATCTTCGTGAACCATCGCAACGATATTTCCTTGAGAGTCTCTTGGATAATCTACTAATATCTCATGCTCAAAATACTCCACACTCTCAAGTGCCATCGAGAAGCCTTTGTTATAGTGGTCGATAAAATCAAGCAGATGATAGACTAGATTTTGAGTATCAAAAAATAGATCTGATCTTAGCACTCCTTGAGGGATAGCTCCCACTTCTATCGCAAATCCATGCTTTGCGATAGAATCGACAAAAGCATCCTCTTCATCACCTAGCCATTTATAGACTCTTACTCTTGGATCTTTTTGTTTTAGGTATGAGATAGCCATCCAAGTTAGATCACTCTCATTACTAACTACTATAGATAGTCCCATATTTGATGTAGTTGAGTGAAGATCAACGATAAAATCACTATTTGGTCTGTCTGATCCTTTAGGTCCTAGAGTAGAGTTTAAGTTTTGAGCTATCTTCTCTTCGTGATTTTGTGGGGATTTTGTGAGGGTTTTAGTGTCAAAACATCTGTTTAGATCGCGATCTATATATCTTGTGCATCTTTTTATCGCCTCTTCATTCATTAGTAGCACATTAGTTTTGAATGTCTCTCTTTGGATAGCTGATGGGTCTTTTTGCCACTGTTTTACAAGATATACACCTGTTAGTTCATTTCCGTGTGTTCCGCCTGTGATTGTTAGATTTTTTATCATAGAGGGATTATATCAAATTTTTAATATACTCTCTTGCTTCATCTAACTCCGTTTCATCAAAAACTTTTATACCGTTTTCTATTAGGGTTTTGGCTGTTAGACCATCACCTGATATTAGCTTTTTGCTAAAACTCCCATCATATATCTTATCTTTACCACATGATGGACTTTTTGATTTTAATATGGCTATTTTGATACCTTGCTTTTTTGCAAGGGATAGAGCAAGGTTTGCACCATTTTGGAAAAATTTGCTTACATCTTCGCCGTGAATATTTATGATTTTGTCTTTTACTATTTCACTTGGTGGTCTTGGAGTCGGTAATCCTCCATCAACTTCTGGGCAGATTGGGAATATTTGATTCTCTTGAAAGATTTTATGATCTATGAGGTTGTTTTTGCCATCATATCTGACATTCTTGCCCAAAAGGCAAGAACTTACTAATATCTTCACTTCTTATTTGTTAGGATTTAAATCCTGACACACTTTGCTTGGCCATTTACCTGGTAACTCTTCACAAATTCTCTTTACTACATCATCCATATCATCATAGGTGGCTTTCTTTTCTGGTTGAAACCAGATGAGGTACATAAAACCTATAATGCTATCTTGAGTTTTTTTATCAGACTTTTTATAAAAGGCTATATTTGTATCAAGATTTCTCATATCATCATGATAACCGGCGATTATTTGTCTGATACCGTTATCGGCAAAATGTTTCGCACTTGCTAAAAAGTCTGCTTCTGTTTTATTTTCAAGACCCGGCTCTTTAGGATTTGGGAACCAGTTAAACATAATGACTTGATCTTTAGGTAAATAGTTATATGCACCCAGAGCATTACCTTTTACACCCATGTAAGGATCTTTAGCATTGAAGTTTGGATCAAACATATCGCTCATGAGATAAAAGTCAAGATCACTTCTGTTTTGATCTTTTGAAATTCTCTCTACTAATCTTTTGGTACTGATACCTATATAATCTCCACCGGTAAAGTTCTCTTTTTTACTTGCATCAAACTCTTTTGCATAGAGTTGAACACATTTTTCATCCCATCCAGCAGCTCTCCACTCATCATCATCCACAGCATAAGCATCGACACTATTGTTAAATCCTTCGTTTATTCGTTTTACTTGATCTAGGAGTATCTTGTAGTATAGATCTTCATTAGCACAGATATTACTAAATGCTTTTTGATCTGAAGGCAAGGATGTATTTACCTGTGGATACCAAGTTAGTTTTAGATTTTTTTTAGATTTTATGTCTTGACTTATCAATTCTATCGATTCATCTTTTAATGTATAATCTTTTCCTTCTTTGTAAACAGTTCCGTTAAGATCACTTAGAACTGGCATAGTATCTTCTCTTACTACATGCTCTTTTGATGTATAACCTGCTTCTTGAAGAGAAACAGAGTGGAGAGTTACACCCTTTTTATCCTCTACGAATACTTTTATTTTTCCAGCTCTTTTGCTGTGATCTAGCGAATTAAAATATACAGTATATTTTCCATGCTCTTGAGTAGGTTTAATATCTTCAAAATATTTATGTACTCCAAAGATTACCTTACCATTTTCACCTTTGTAGTCGCCATCAAGTACACTTACTTTGATCTCATTGTCATTGAAATTTTTTGTAGTAGCATCGATTGTGATTTTGTATTCTGTGTTTAATTTGACATTATCAAATGAATATAGATTTCCAAATAAAGAATCTGGTGAAGTTTTGGTTTGCGTTGGAGCTACAGGAAGTGCAACTGAGCCATTTACTTCATACATCGTTGTAGCTTTGTTAGCTTCGGAGAAATCAAATTTTCCTTTTTTGTAAAATGGGTTTCCCTCGTCATTGTCAAAGACTACTTCATTTGGCACATTGGGTCTAAAGTGCATAGCTATTAAGTCTAGACCATTTTTGTGAGCTAGCTTCTCAATCTGTCCCATATAGCTTTTTACTTTATTGATAATAGCATTATCGTGTGAGAGTCTTGTAAAAATATACTCTTGTTCTACAACGATACCATTAAAGCCAAGTCTTGCCGCATCTATAATGACCTTTTTTATCAGCTCAAAATTTTCATCATCGCTTAGTGATTTGTCAAAATATACAAATCTTTTTTTAAAGTTATTATCATCAATAGAATTT
>CAZYJF010000030.1:0-11502 GCA_964647715.1 uncultured Sulfurospirillum sp.
ATATCATATCAGTTCCACTGAATATCCCAGAAGCTACTATCATCTTGTAAGCAAATTTACCGTTTTTAAGAAGGACTCTATTTGATCCAAGAGCGATATTTTGGGATTGAACTAGAGTTACTCCACCTTTTTGAAACTCTCTTTTTGCCTCTTTGCAAACTGCTTCAACAAATGGCTTAACTCCTACATCTTGTAGTAGAAAGTGAAGTCTGTTTTTGTTTCTGTTGTCTTTGTAACCGTATCTTTTAAAGACTTCAAGAAGTGCAGTATAAAAAAGAGGAACTTCTTCTGGTCTTACAAAAAGATCGGCATCTTTTGCTTGAACACCTACCCTTGCTCCTAGATATACATTAAACCCAAACTCTCCATCTTTGTTTGCTAGTACAAATGAGCAGTCGTGTCCGAAGATATTGCAAGAGTTTGAGAGTGATCCTAAAACTGCAGTGTTAAATTTTCTTGGAAGTTTGGAGATATAGTTTGGATTTTCAATGATGAGGGATTGAAGTTGTGAAATGATAGGCATGGATTCGATGATATTGTCATATGCCAAACCATCAAGTGGATCGGTTACGATATTTCTTGGATTATCGACTCCTGTTTGAAAGGTAGAAATTCCCACCTCTTTAAGCTCCTTTAAGACAGTAGCGATATCTTCTATCTGTAAAAATCTTAGCTCTACTTGCATCCTTGTAGTTAGATCGATATAATCTTTGCCGTATTTTTTGGCAACCTCTCCTAAACGAATCGCTTGTTCATAATTTAGTCTGCCTCCAGGTATTCTAACCCTAAGCATAAAATCCTCACCCTTGTCAAAGAGTCCAAAGCACTTTAGAAAATATGATGAATCCTCTTTTGATAGGTTTTCGTATCCGCCTCGTGCTATCTCTTCAAGCTTTTCGTAAACATCCATCGGATCTTTTAGAGCTTTTATGTTTTCAATCTTGTTGATCTTTTTACTTCTTGCTTCGTAAGCTTTGCGAAGTGCTTCCTCTCCCACTATATTTCTCCTGTATATATTAATAGTTAATTGATATATTATAACAGTTAGAAAATCATAATCATAAGGTTTATTGATTAAATTTTAATCATAATAAGAGATAAAATATAGTCATAATTAATATATACTATCCTCATAAATTTTAAGGAGTAAGATTAATGGCAGGTTTTAAGGCACTAAAAGGAGAGGGACATTTTCCTACCCTTCTTATGGCATTTTTATATTTTGATATGAGTTTTATGGTTTGGACGATGCTTGGACCTCTTGCTACTGAGATCAGTGAAGCTTTGGCAAAGCATGGTGAGATTCTCACAGCAAATCAAAAAGCGACACTACTTTCACTGCCAATCCTCTCAGGTGCGATTCTTAGAATCATCTTAGGATTTGGTGTGGATAAACTCGGACCAAAAAAGACTGCACTTATCGCTCAAGGAGTTGTGATAGCCTCTTTACTTTTGGCATATCTTAGGGGAGAATCTATCACTTATAATGAGCTTTTGCTTGTAGCTATTGGACTCGGGTTTGCGGGAGCTAGTTTTGCGGTGGCTCTTCCACAGGCTGGACAGTGGTATCCTCCAAAGCTTCAAGGTGTGGTACTTGGAATTGCAGGGGCTGGAAATATCGGTGTGGTGCTTGACTTTATCTTCGCACCAAAGATAGCTGAAAAGTGGGGATGGCAATCGGTCTTTGGATTTGGTGCTGTTATGGCTACCATCGTCTTTGTGGCATATCTGTTTTTGGCAAAGGATGCACCAAAAAGTGTCTATAAACCAAGACCTAAAAAGATCTCTGATTATCTAAAGCTTTTAAAAGATAGAGATACTTGGTGGTTTAGTCTTTTTTATGCTATTAGTTTTGGTGGATTTGTAGGGTTTGCAGGATATATGAAAGTCTATTTGATGGATAGTTATCAATCACAGATGTCAGAGTTTGGATTAAATTTTCTAAATGAGCCAAATGTCAAGGTGATTGCTGGATATTTTGGAGCTTTGACTATCTTTGCCGGTGCAGTTTTAAGACCTATTGGTGGAAATGTCGCTGATAGGATTGGAGGAGTGAAGGCTTTGTATATCTTCTATGGTGCGGTGGCTGTTTTGGCTGGCATTTTGGCATTTGTTAAGTTGCCTTTTTTTGTGGCTATATTAGTTTTGTTTTTAATCATGGCAAATCTTGGTATGGCAAATGGTGCAGTTTTTCAGCTTGTACCTCAAAGATTTGGTAAAGATATAGGGATTATGACAGGTATTGTAGGGTGTGCTGGAGGACTTGGAGGAACTGCACTTATCAAGACTCTTGGATGGAGTAAGAGTGCATTTGATGGATATAGTGTAGGGTTTATGATCTTTGCAGGTGTTGTTTTGTTGGCGATATTTGGTTTGAGCATGGTCAAGACTAGGTGGAGAACCACTTGGGGTGTTCAAGCTGGTGGTATGATCTAGCTCTAGTTTTAGATAGAATGAATATCTTAAAAAATAAAAAGAAAAAATATGAATAGTAATATAAAACTCTCATCCTTGACCCTAGCAAAGGGTAAAGATTTGCTAGGTGATGATTTTGCTGGGTATAAAGCATATGACAATTTAGTTGTTGCAGTTGTTTGTGATGGTGTTGGATCAGCACAGCATGGGGCTGATGCGGCAAAAAGATCTGTAAATTTTCTAATAAATGCTCTAAAAAATCGTCCATTGAGTTGGGGAATTGAAAAGTCGATTAGACATTTTATTCAAAATATAAATCATTTGCTTTATACTGAATCTATGGAGCAGTATGGCAGACAGGAGTTTGTGACTACTTTGGCTCTTGTGGTGATTGAGGGTGATAGACTTTATGGTGCAAATGTGGGAGATAGCAGGATCTACCTAAAAAGGGATAATTTACTAACCAAGTTATCATTAGATCATAGTATGGATGAGAAAGGGATGGAGAATGTCCTTACTCAAGCGATTGGACTTGAAGATAGTGTTGATCCATACTACTTTGAAAATAATCTAAACAAAAATGACAAAATTCTTCTATGTAGTGACGGACTCTACAATGTACTTGATGAAGATGAGATAAATTCTACTATGGATGCTGGTGCATCACTGCTTGTGAAAAAAGCTAGTAAGAGTGTGAATGATAATCTTCCTGATGATACAACGGCTTTGCTTGTAGAGATTGATGAGGTAGATCACAGACTGATACTCAAACAGAGTGAATTAATAATAGAAGATGAGTACAAAAAAGGGGATGTGATAGATGGTTACAGACTCTTAAAATCTCTTGTGCAAAATGGAAGAACTTGGCTTTGTGAAAACAAAGGTGTAGAGTATGTTATCAAATTTGCTCCAAAAGAGGCAAAAGAAGATGAGAGGATATTGGACCTTTTTGTTAAAGAGGTGTGGACAGCAAAGAGGTTAAAAGCTGGTTTTTTCCCAAAAGTAGCAATTCCTGCAAATAGAACTCATCGATATTATATTATGCGATATATCAAGGGTGAAGAGTTAAAAAGTTTTATTGAGAAAAAGCCTTTGAGTGTTGATCTTGGGATTGAGCTTGGGGAGTTTTTGCTGAAAATGTCTCAATTTTTGATAAGAAGAGATCTTCTTCATGCTGATATTAAACCTGAGAATATTATCGTCACACAAAGAAAAGGGAAGTCTCTTTTTAAGATGGTCGATTTTGGATCTATAACAGAGGTGTATAGCAGGATGGATCGTGCTGGAACTCCTAGTTACATAGCTCCTGAAAGATTTGCAAATGCACCAATTAGCGAACAGACTGAAATCTTTGCCATAGGTGTGAGTCTCTATGAAGCTTTATCAGGCAGACTTCCCTTTGGTGAGATTGAGCCGTTTCAAACTCCTAGCTTTGATAAAGCCCCAAAAGCACCCTCAAAATTTAATCCCAAAATACCTTCGTGGCTTGATAGTGTGATCTTAAGAGCGATAGAGATAGATCCAAACAAGAGGTATTCACACTATTCACATATGCTGTATGAGTTGAATAACCCTGATAAGGTTAAACCATATTTTGATAAAAATATCTCATATATCCAACGATATCCACTAAAGGTATGCAGGATAGCTTTAGTTGTTTTACTGATCTTGAATATCATTCAATTTATCAGTAAATAAATAGACTAAAGCCACTCCTCCTTGCTACTCTCATCATCGACTATTTGACCGATGTCTTGGTGTAGATTCCAGTAGTGCTTGACAAAATAGTTCACTTTATCATCTATTGGCATCCAGTATCTTCCCTCTTTTTTGAGGTATTTTTTTAGAAATATAGTCGCATCCTCTTTGTTTAAGTAGTGTAGTGCCAAATCTTTGTAAGTTTTTTGGTACCAATCTTTGATCTTCTCATATGCACTTTGGCTTAAATCAACTTTTAATTTCTTGTCAAATTCCAAAACTCCACTTTCAAATAGACCATGAAGATGGATAAGACCTTCACAGTAGTATGGCTCTACTTCACCAGTCTCTCTCCAAGCGATAAGTCCTACTGATCTTCTGATAGTGTCATTTAAAATATACTCTTTAAGATCATCTTTTTGATTGTGGAAAAAAGCCATCAGTCCACCGGTAGTTGCTTTGAACTCTTCTATGTTCTTGAAGTTTCCACTTTTGTTCATCAACCTCTCACTATCTTCATCAAGCCACAATATATGACCATACTCATGTCCTATGGTTGTGATGTTGTAAACCTCATGCCAAAGCTTCTCTTTTTTGAAGATCAGCTCTCTTGATCTATCTAAGAACTCTTTTTCAAATATAGTGGATTGGATCTTCATAAAAGGTTTTGCTCTTGTGGAGTCTAGGACATTATCTGCAAAAGCAAATATCTTTTTGCCAGCTTCTTTGGTTACATCTTCGTCATTTGGAACTACTTGAGCTGAGAATAATCCACAAAATTCGGCACCATAGTAGAGTGCAGGACGACCTAGATAGAGTTGAACTCTGTTGATATTTTTATCTGTGTTTTGGTAGATCTTTTGAGCATTTTTGACTTTGTCTGATAGCTCAAAAAAGAGATCTTTGTACATAGTTGATATATCATCTTTTACTTTTCCTGCATTTGAGTTTGGATTTACTATCCGCAGATCCCACTCTAGTGCAACTGCTTTTCTGTAGTGATCTTCATAGTACTCAAGTGGATGACCTATCTGAAGAGGTGCAGTAACTCTCATCCATCTTCTATCTACTTCTGCCCATCTAGGGATGAGTTTGGATCTATCTACCTCAGCTAGTGCTTCTATGATGGCTTGAAGGTAGTCAGTATAGACCTTTTGTTGGTCAAAAACTTCATCTTCTAGTTTTAGAAGATTATTCTTAAACTCTGCTAGAGCTTTTAAAACCTCAGTTACTTCAGTAGCAAATGCTCTACTGTAAGCTTTGTGGATATATTCTCCGTTTTCATCTTTGGTGATTACTGAGTATGATCTATCCCCTTTTGAACCATCAGATGAGAGATCGTGTAGCTCTTTGCTGTTTAGCATTTCAAAGATCTTTTCTTCATCGCCGTTAAAGTACCTGTAAAGCTCTCTGTTTACTCCATTTATGATCTGTGCTGTCCAGCTTGATTGCCATGAGCTAAATCGTTTGCCCACTTCATGTGTGCCTCTAAAAATCTCTCTGTAAAATGGAGTCAAAAGCTCTTCTTTGAAGATCTCATCTATCAATCTTTCGTGTATATTGGTGTGAAATTTTGCTACCCAAAGATAAGCCTCTTCTTTTTTTTGGATTATCTCCTCTTCGCTGAAGTTTGCCTTCTTGAGTGATTGACTTAGTAGATCATCTCTTAGTGTGACTAGTCGGGAGATGAGTGCCATTTGGTTTTGTTCATTGACCTCTAGTCCTAGGTGTTGTAAAAATGAGTTGATAAATCTCTCTTTGTTCTCGTCCTCATTTTTTAATACTCCATAATATGAGCTGATCTCATCTTGTAGATCTTTAATCATCTCATAAACTTTTGCCAAATCTTTGTAAAATTGCTCTTTCATATGTGATTCCATTAAACTTTTTTCTAAAAATGCCGAAATTATATCTAAAGATTTTATTTAAATGAAGGACTTAGATGAACAACAATGGCATTCTTGAGATGCAATATCAGATCCAAGCGACTATCGACTCACTCCTTAGGAAAGCAAAAAGAAATGAAACACCACTTTCTATAGTGAAAATTCAAGTGGATTTTGATCCTCAAAATTCGGAGCAATTTAAAAGTTTGCTCTCATTTATCTATGAATTTTTGGATTATTCACCATTTATCGGAGTGGGTGGTGGACAGTATATATTCTTCCTAGAAGATACAAAAATCCACACAGCAGTAATTACTTTAAAAAATATGCTCATTAGTGCAAATATCACATATAAAGATCATATAAAAGGTATAGGTGTTACAACACTAGAGCAGGGAGAGAGTTTAGAGACTACATTAAGAAGAGTGTATAAACTTTGTGATGACTCTACGAAAAACTCTCCTGTTAGTGTTTCTTATGCTACTAGTAGCTTTTCATATTCAGATAAAGATGCTTCAAATGGATTAAAATCGATTTTTGTCAAAGAGCCAAAGATTACAGCTTATGGATTTTATAAAGAGGCTCCGATGATGCAAGATGGTCAAGTGATTGAGTATAATGAAAATGAGTTCATCATCAAACTGACAAAAGAGTATCTGACATTTTTAAAAAGGGAATCATTTATATACCTAGAGAACTCTCTAGTGCCTGATATCATGCAATCAGATATCATAAAAATCGATCTTGATAAGTCACTTTTGTATCTTGGGGAGGTAAAATTTCTTGATGATTCACCAGTACACAGGAAAAATATCAGGGTAACTCCTTATAGACCAATCAAAGCGACACTCTCTTATAGAGATGAGTTTGTGGCAACTACAATCATATCTGATCTATCCAAAAACTCAATTCTTGTAGCTACTCAGCTTCCAAAGATTGAGGAGTTGTTGGCAAAAGAGCTTAGAAACAAGAAGTTTGATTTGCACTTTTATATCGAAGAGGAAGATGGAAGCAAAGAGGAGATCTTTGTTAAAGCGATGATCTTTAAGATTACTGGTAATCAGATAGTTTTGAGTGCATTTTTTGATACTAAAACAGAGGAAGTCATCCACAGCTATATCCAAAAATGCCAAAAGCTACTGCTTTTAGAAGCTCAGGGAATTAGAGTTTAAAACGAGAGAGAAATCTCTTGTTTTTTTGTACCTTGTTAAAATATGGATAGTTTACCCTCCCTCCATTGTACCTGCTAACCATCTCAAAATAGCTTTTTGTGTGTTCACTTAACCAATCGATATAGAGTGTTGCTATCTTTGCATTAAAGAGTGTATCATTCATCAATTTTTCTATAAGCTCACAATCACTTAGTAGTTTAGTTTCTAAAAGTTGATATTTTTTTCCTACGAATCTAGCAGTGGCAAGTCTAACTTGCATCACTCCATATGAGGCTTGTTTGATCCCTTTTTTTAGAAGGTGTTTATCTCCAAAGTTCGTTTTCCCACATCCAGTCTCACTCATACATATAGCCATCATCGTTTTTTCAAAAGTTTTGCCGTGTTTGTTTGGTAGAGATTTGGCTATGTTTTTTACACTCTTTAGTGTTAGGATTTGTCTCATATCAAGACCCCTTGCAAAGAGCAAAGTACTAAAAATCGCTATAAAAATAGCTATCTTCATGCTATCTTTGAGTACTCATTTTGCAGTTTGTCATATAAGAGTTCTGGAGTGATACTAGGATCATTTTCGAGTATATTTCTCATATATTCATTATCCTCTACACCATCCCAAATCTTTTGATAGACTCCCTCTTTATAGCCGTGATCTTGTCTAAATCCATTTAGAATATTTTTGCCAATGTAGAGTTTATACAGCTCATCCATATTTAAGCCACACTCAAGGCACACTCCTAGAAAATCATCAGTTATTTTAAAGAAGTTCTCTTTTTCTATCGCATCTTTCATCAAATGTTCAACTGCATTGATAATCAAAAGATAATCATCATCGCTTGGTTTGATAGCTTCATTGCAAAACTCATCAAAATACTTCGTATCGACTACATAATCAACCAAATCATCAATACCACCTATATGAGAGTTTTTATAATGCTCCAATCCTAGACTCATAATAAAGTGCCAGATATCTACAAGCTCTATCTTTATGTTGTTCCAATCGGGGGCTATGTTGATATCTTTCCAGTGTTTCCAGTTGAAACTATCTATCAACTCTGCACACTCCATATAGATACATCTGTGCCAGTTTATGATTCGATTGTGTTTGTTGTAGCCACTCTCCCAATTTTCTCCATTTGTGTCGTCGTTTAACTTTTGTTGTAGTTCGAACATTTTTTTGGTCATGTTTTTGTATCTATTTTCCATCTTCATTCCTAAGTTGACTCATACCACATTTGGCTTCGTATTTTTTGTTCTTTATTTTGAGTAGTGCCTCTTTTGTATAGACTAAAACTTTCTTCTGATCTGCTATGGGTTCCATGAGCATATTTTTGTCAGTTAGTGAAATAGTTTGATCTTCTACAATCGCCATAATCTTGGACTCTAAATCTTTTGTGTAATCATCTATGCAATTAATTATTTTTTCCATAAAAATATTATACCATAGAAGAAAAAAAGTAAGGTTTAGCGTGATATTTAAAGATATTTCATTTTTTGACAATAATGACATAAATTGGCTGAAGGATCTAGTGGTTAGTCCCTTAAGAAAACGGGAAAAAATTGAAAATTTTAGAGCAGTGATGATGTTAAATCCTCTAAAAGTTGAACATTTGAATAAAATGGATGAATTGGCAGTTGATCTGTTGATGATCAATCTTGAAGATGGCATCGCAAAGGAGAAAAAAGAGAGAGCTTTATACCTTTCTGCTGTGTTTATAGCAAATCTTGAATCTTCCAAGACAAAAGTTGCAGTACGAGTGAATCCATTTCATGAAGGTGGAAAAGAGGAGATCGAGGTATTAAATCGTGTCAAACCAGATGCTATCAGGGTGGCTAAAGTAAGAGATCTAGAAGATGTAGAAGCTATCTTGGAAGTGCTGGATGAGGATATTGACTTGCATCTGTCTATCGAAACAAAAGAGGCATTTGCCAACTTAAGATATATCAATATGAGTGGCAGGGTAAAAGTGGTATATCTTGGTATCTTGGATCTTTTAAATGATCTTGGACTTCCTCAGACCATCGTGCAGTTTAACAACAGTACACTAGATCATATACTGAGTAGATTTTTGGTTGATTCCAAACTTGCAGCTGTGGAGCCGGTTGGATTTATGTATCAAAATTATAACGATTTAGAGGGCTTTGCAAACTGGTGTAAACTTGAAAAAAGTATGGGCTATCGAGCAAAAAGTTGCTTAGGACCAAAACAGGTGAAGATAGCAAACAAGATATTTTCAGATGAAAAGTGGTTAATTAAAAGAGCTGAAGAGATCAAGCAAAAGTTTGAAGATAGGGCAAAAAAGGGTGAAAGTGGCTTCATGGATGAAGAGTATGGATTCATCGATGAGCCCATATATAAGAGTGCATTGATGACCTTAGAACGACAAAAGTAGAGTTTTGTTAAGATCAGGCAAATCAATTAAGGATAGAGAATGAATATCATAGAGGGAAAGCTCTCACTACAAAGCGATAGTAAGATAGCGATCATTAGTAGTAGATTTAACCATATCATCACAGATAGGTTGGTCGAGGGTGCAAAAGATGCAGTCTTAAGACATGGTGGCAGTGATGAAAATATCGATTTGGTTTTAGTACCAGGGGCTTTTGAGATACCGTTTGTTTTGACAAGGTTGCTTGAGAGTAAGAGATATGATGGAGTCTGTTGTCTTGGTGCTGTGATTAGAGGAAGTACACCACATTTTGATTATGTAGCTGCTGAGACGACTAAGGGTATAGCAAATGCAGCGATGAAGAGTACAACTCCCGTGACTTTTGGAGTGCTTACTACTGATACGATAGAACAAGCTATAGAAAGAGCAGGAAGCAAAGCTGGAAACAAAGGCTTTGAAGCGATGACGGGGCTTATTGAGATGATTGATCTTTATAAGAATTTTAATTAGATGGCAACTAGACACCAAGTAAGAGAATCTCTGATATCTTTGTTGTATGCCAAAGATATAGGTAATGAAGATGTTGATAAATTTATCGATGAGATTTTTGAAGACAAAAAGATAAGAAATAAGCAAAAAGAGTTCGCAAAAGAGCTTTATGCTGGAATCAATGATAACTTAGAAGAGATAGACAAGCAGATAAACAAGCACCTAAAAGAGTGGAAGATCGATGAGTTGGGGAATATCGAAAGAGCTATTTTAAGACTTGGAGCTTATGAGATATTAAAGAGTGACTTGGATGATGCAGTCATCATAAACGAAGCGATAGAACTTAGTAAGTCCTTGGCATCAGATACAGCTCCTAGATTTATCAATGGTGTATTGGATGCAATCGTAAAGGCAAAGTCCAAATGAAACTATGTGTAGCACTTGATCTTCAAACTCTTGAGGATAATCTTCAGTTGGCAAATGAGTTAAAAGAGTTTGATATCTGGCTAAAAGTTGGTTTTAGATCGTATATAAGAGATGGGAAGAAGATCATAGATGAACTTAAAAAGATAAACTCAGAGTTTAAAATCTTCTTAGATCTTAAGCTTTATGACATACCAAATACCATGGCAGATGCTGCTGAGGTGATAGCCGATATGGGTGTAGATATGTTTAACATCCATGCAAGTAGTGGGAAAACTGCTATGAAAAGTGTTATAGATCGTCTAAGTGCTAGAGAAAAACGACCACTTATACTGGCTGTCACTGCACTTACAAGCTTTGATGAAGATGAGTTTAGAAGTGTATATAACGAAAGTATTAAGAAAAAAGCTACAGAGTTTGCAAAAGATGCCTATGAGTGTGGGATAGATGGTGTAGTATGTTCTGTCCATGAGAGTAGAAGTATCAAAGAGAATACTTCAAATGACTTTCTTACACTGACCCCTGGAATTCGCCCTTTTGGGGAGAGTAAAGGAGATCAAAAAAGAGTAGCTGATCTAGAGAGTGCAAAGAGCCAAATGGTGGATTTTATAGTAGTTGGAAGACCAATCTATCAATCTAAAAATCCTAAAGAGGTAGTTGAAGATATTTTAAGCAAAATATAACTTTTAAATTAGTATAATCCTCATTCTTTTATTGGACAGGTGGGTGAGCTGGCTGAAACCACATCCCTGCTAAGGATGCGTAGTCGTAAGGCTACCGAGGGTTCGAATCCCTCCCTGTCCGCCACTTTCAAAACAGTTTATTTTAAAAAAAATCAATTTCATTTATATATTTAAAATAAGATATGGAGGGATTTGAACCCGATAAGAGGTGTTCGGTGTAGAGAAGCGAAACCCCGCAGGAGTGAAACGACGAGGAGAATCCCTATTTTGTTCGCCATACTCAAGAGCTTTTTAATTTCATCCTAAACGATCTAAGCAAAAACCAAATCACCCCTAGCTCACATACAAAGAG
>CAZYJF010000031.1:0-11197 GCA_964647715.1 uncultured Sulfurospirillum sp.
ATGTTATAAGAGCTTTATCACACTACATGCAGTCTCTTTTTGATTCTAATGTGGATGATGATAAGAGATCTTCATCTGCCATCACAATCGATAGTCAAAACAGTGTGAATGAAGATGAGCTTGAAGCATTGCTAGAGTCATTTGCCAAAAAATAGAAGGAGATTGAATGCAAAGTTTTATAAATAAGGCAGTAAATAATTTTTTTCAAGATAATTTAGCTTTTGAGAATAGAATTGATAAAAGTGAAGATTTAGCTTTTATGCATGTATCTAAGATCTCTTTGTCTGATAGCAGTAAAGATGAACTTTTTTATGTGATGGTTCACGACAAACTTGCAAAAGATATAGCATATGCAATGCTTTTTGATGAAAATCCAGATGATGAGACGATTGTTGATCTTGTAAATGAGACAGCAAATTTGATAATAGGAAATCTAAAACTTCAACTTTCCCATGAGAGTAATGGTGCTGATCTAAGACTAAGTACACCTAAATACTTAGGTTTTATAGATGCAAGAGAAAATAATGAGGAGTACTTAAATAGTTATAATTTTTCAATAAATAGCTATCCTCTTACAATAGGTCATATCTCTAAAATCATAGCTTAATTTCTTCTCCTTAATAGATGTGCATTAAAATGTGCTAAAATTTGGTATCTTTTATTAAGGAGGATAAAATGAAAGTATCTGATATGGCAATTGTTGCAAACTTGGGTGAGATGAAGGTTTATATGGCAAATCCTAGGGATTTGGAGGCCGAGGCTGGTTTGAAGCCTGATTTTATTAAGTTAGATCTCATAAATAGTTTTGATTATCTTGCAGCACATCAGAAGTTGGGTGATGTAGTAACTGATAGTTCTGGTAGATTTGCTAGTGATGCTGGAAGTGGGGCAAATGTCGGTGAAGAGCATAATCTAGAGAATCAAATAGAAGAGAACTTAATTCGTAACTTAGCAGAAGATATCGCTAAAACTGTGCAAAGTCACAATCCACCAAGACTATTTTTAGCACTTCCTGAAACAATATCCAAAAGAGTAAAGGCTGAGCTTGAAAAATTGGGTGCAAAATACCCATCTTTAAAGAAGAGTTTATACAGATGTTTGGATGAAGATTTGGTAAAAACTGATAAGATGAAGTTGATAGATTTCTTTAGGGAAAAAGCCAAGGAGTGTTAGACCTAAATTTTGCATCAGATATCACCAAATCTGAGCAAATCTTGTAGCATAGGGCTTTAGTTAAAATTTTTGAATTACCAAACAGGTAGTCCTGCAAATTTGAACTAAAGCCCTATAACTCAATCTTTATCTCATCTTTGGCAAGATCTAATGCAAAATTCGGGTTAAACCTAATTATAAATGTTATAAAATATCCCAAAAAGGATAGAGTTGAAAAGAGTTAGTGTAGCACACTCCCCTGATGCTGATGATATCTTTATGTATTATGCTATCAAGTTTGGATGGGTAGATACAGAGGGAACGAGCTTTGAGAATAAAGCATTAGATATCGAGAGTCTAAATGAGAAAGCTTTAAAAAATGAGTATGATATCAGTGCGATTAGTTTTGGACTCTATCCTCATATCAAAAATGAGTATGCACTTCTTAGGACTGCTGTAAGTTTTGGGGATGGTTATGGCCCAAAGCTTATCAAAAAAAAGGGTGTCAAACTAAAGCCAAATTTCAAAGTGGCTCTTAGTGGAAAATATACTACAAATGCTCTTTTATTTAGGCTCTATTATCCCAAAGCTAGAGTAGTTTATAAGAATTTCTTGGATATCGAAAAGGCAGTCATTGAGGGTGAAGTGGATGCTGGAGTCTTGATTCATGAGAGTATATTAACTTATGATGATTCCCTTGAGGTAGAAAAAGAGATTTGGGATATTTGGGAGGAGCTTGGTGGTAAAGATCTGCCCCTTCCTCTTGGAGGTATGGCGATTAGGCGAAGCATACCGATAACTCGTGCGATATCTTATGAAAATATCTTGACTAAGGCTGTTGAAGTAGCTCATAAAAATAGAAAACTTCTTTCAAAAATGCTCCTAGAGAGAGGATTGATAAGAGTTGATAAGAGTGATCTTGAAAGGTATTTGGATCTGTATGCAAATAGTGAATCTATCTCTTTAAGCCCTATTCAGTTAAAAGCTATTAATAAACTATTTGAGATTGGTTATAGGGGTGGTTTTTATGATGAACTTATCGAAGTTGAGGATTTTTTAGTACCAAAAGAGTATAATGACTTTAGATTTGCATAAAGGATGAGATTATGGAAGCAAAGTTGATAGGACTTGGTGTTGAGACTTTTAAGATAGCCCTTATGTTGTCACTTCCTATGCTTCTTGCTGGTCTAATTGCTGGACTTACGATCTCGATATTTCAAGCTACAACGCAGATCAATGAGATGACACTATCATTTGTTCCAAAGATTATCCTAGTCGTTATGGTTATCATTTTTATGATGCCTTGGATGATGAACACTATGATAGAGTTTACTACAAATATGCTAAATAGGATTCCTACATTTTTGTTTTGAAAAGAGTTGTAGATTTTTCAAAATTTAGTTCTATTAAGATAGGCTCTAAAATTGAAGTCCATGTTATAGACTCTTTCTTAGAGTTACCAAAAGATGCTGTTATCATAGGTGGAGCGAATAATCTTCTCGTCTCAGCTTCTCCTCCTCCTCTTTTTATCCTCTCAAAAGAGTTTTCTTATATCAAAAAGAATGGTGATTTTCTTATCATTGGGGGTGCTACTAAGAGTGGTCAGATAGATTCATTTTGTAAGAAAAATAATATAGGTGGATTTGAGTATCTCTCAAAACTCCCTGGTACTCTTGGTGGTTTGTTGGCGATGAATGCCGGTATGAAAGAGGATGAGATATTTAACTCTCTTGTTGAGATAAAAACTGCTAGAAAAACTCTACAAAAAGATGAGATAGATCACGGTTATAGGTATGCAAATATCGATGAGGTTGTTTATGAGGCTACTTTTAAGATAGAGAGAGGATATGAGTATAAGAAGCTTGAACTTTTTACAAATATGAGAAAAAATCAGCCAAAAGAGCCAAGTGCCGGAAGTTTCTTTAAAAACCCAGCAAATGACTATGCAGGAAGACTCATCGAGGCTGTGGGACTGAAGGGTAAAAGAAGAGGCGATGTGAAGTGGAGCGAGGTTCATGCCAATTTTTTGGTAAATTGTGGGAGTGGTACTTTTGAAGATGCAATTTTTTTGGTGGATGAGGCAAAAAAAAGAGTTTACGAAGAGTTTGGGATCAGCTTAGAGAATGAAGTTTTGATACTTTAGGTAGCACAGCTGTTGGAAAATTTTCTAATTACTTTAAAAAATATAAAAAATTGTACTTAAGTAAATAATTTTTGCTAAAGTATAACTAATCGCTAACACACTTTTGTTATAGTGTGTTTATATAAGGAGTTGTTTATGAAAGCTTTATCATTTTTTTTCTTTTTGGTAGTAATGTTTAGTGGATGTAGTTCAAATGTTCAAAGTAATATAGATAGTTCTAAAAGTAGTGAAGGGTATCTAGTAAAATTGGATGAAGATATGCAAAAAATAGGGTATAAAGTAATTAAAAGTGCACAAGTTCCATATGATCAAAAAGAGTATCAAGATGGCAAAAAAGAGAGCTTGATTTTTTATAGTGACAATTCCAAAGATATCAGTTCTTTTGAGAAAGAGTATAGAACTCTAACAGGCGAAGAGGCTCCAAAATTTGACGGAACGATGGTTGTGTTAAAGATGGGTACAAAATCGACTGGTGGTTATGATATCAAGATAAACAAAATTGCAAATACCCAACGATATGTGGTACTTGAAGTATCATTTACCAAGCCTCCAAAAGGATCAATAGTAACAATGGCTTATACAAATCCATATAAAATAATCTATATTCCTAACTCTCACAAAGAGGTGAAGCTTAACTTGAAGTAATCTTTCTAATCTATCTTGATATAGGGGATTTCTAGTATCAGTTCGTTTTTATTTGAGATGAAGTTTATATAACTTCTCTCAGCCAAAAGTTCGATCTCGTCAAATGGAGTTTTTTCACTCTCTTTTGATCTTACCTTTAGCAGTAAGATAGGATATTTTTTCTCATTGATATGTATAGACTCTCCAAGCTTTATAGTCAAAGATATATCTATCAAATCTGAACTCTTAGAAGATAAAAATACCTTTTGCAAGAGTTGCGAGAATCGGTTTTGGTTTAGAAATAGTTTTGGTAGATCATAATCGGTAAAGAGAGTGATTTTACCGTCATATTCCATATTAAACAGTTCTATATTTGCTTCAAGTAAGAGATTGATATCTGTTGGAGAATAACCATTTAACGGTAATTTCTTTTTTATTGGCATCGGTTTGTGATAAAGTTGTAAAATGATCTCCTCTTCATTCTCATAATGGACAGATATTGCATAAAATTTATAGGTTTTATAGTTTAGATCAAGATGTGTTGTTTTTGAGCCAAAATTTTTTGATGCATGTGAAATGGCTAGATCATATAACTCTTTTGGTAGAGTTGAATTGATTAAAAGTTCGGCACTTTTGTTTAGATATGTTAATTTTCCTTCTTTGTCAAAGATCAAAATGGGATTTATATCATTTTCTACGATTATCTTAAAGTTTTTCAATACCATTTTCCTGAATCTTTTTTCTAAGGGTGTTTCTGTTTAATCCAAGGACTTTTGCAAGTTGGAGTTGAGATTTATATCGTTTTAGACCTGCCTTTATGAGTGGCTTTTCAAATAGTGATATGAGTTGGTAGTATTGGTTGTTTCCTTCTAAGTGATTTAGAAAAAATTGATACAAAACCTCTTCTATATCATCTTCGTTTAGACTCTTTTTTATCACCTCTTTGTACAGAGATATCTTAAAAGATTTGAAATTTTGACTAAGATCGAGAGATTTTGGATCGATTGATAGGGGTGAATCTATCATCAAATCATCTTTTATCTTTTGAGAGAGTTTTTTTGTGAGAACTTTTACTTCATCAAGTCTCTCTCTAAGAGCTGGCATATAGTAGATAAATGCAAAATGTTCTTCTAGCACTTTGCTATTTACAAGTTCATTTGATATCGCTATGACTCTTTTGTTTTCAAAATCCAAACTTGCTATATCTTTTATCTTCTCAAAGTTGTAGATGATTATCTCTTGATAGTTTGATAGGGCATGTTCCAACTCATCAATGTCTTTTGCATCTACATAAGTAGAGTGAGGATAGATAGATCGTACAAGTGTCATTTTCCCTGTGTAGGGTTCACCAATTAGTATAGATGAAAGAAGTAGTGATTTACTGAGTGTTAGACCTTTTGTAATCTGCTCTATTTTATTCATTCAATTATAATATTATTTAATTGCTTAAAATTTAATCACTTTTGGTTTTGATATGAAAAATCGTTAAGTTACAATAGTGTGTTAATTTAAATCTAATCAAAAGGAAAGGATGAGTATGAATAGTAAGTTTTTGAAATTGTTGGCTCTTTTGAGTCTTCCTGTTAGCCTGATGGCTGAAGATAAGTTAGATAGTGGAGATACGGCATGGATGCTTGTAGCTACTGCATTTGTGATGCTTATGACACCAGCTGGTTTGGCTCTGTTTTATGGAGGAATGACAAGAAGTAAAAATGTTCTTAATACAATGGGTATGAGTTTGATAGCATATGCTGTTGGAACATTGGTATGGGTCTTGGCTGGATATGGGATCGCTTTTGGAGAGGGTGATTTTTTCGGTACTACAAAGATTATGCTTAGTGGGATCACTGATAAGAGTGTAAATGGTTCTATTCCTGAGCTTTTATTTGTAGCATTTCAAGGAACTTTTGCAGCTATTACTGTAGCGATTGCTAGTGGTTCTATGATAGAGAGGGTAAAATTCTCAACTTTTACTATCTTTGCAGCACTTTGGGTTTTGGTCGTTTATGCACCTGTTACTCACTGGGCTTGGGGTGGCGGAGAGAGCTTGAACTTTGGTGAGATGGATTTTGCCGGTGGTACAGTTGTTCATATCAATGCCGGAGTTGCAGGTTTTGTTACAGCAATGATCCTTGGAAGAAGAAATGGTTATGAAAAGAGAGCTTTTAAGCCATATTCACCAATGCTTGCAGTCTTAGGTGCTGCACTTCTTTGGTTTGGATGGTTTGGATTCAATGCTGGTAGTGAAGTGGCGGCTGATGGAGTTGCTGGAAATGCATTCTTGGTGACAAATGTAGCGGCATCACTTGGTGTACTTGGATGGCTTTTGATGGAGTATATCGTATATAAGAAACCTACACTTATCGGTGGAGCTTCTGGTGCGGTTGCTGGTCTTGTTGCTATTACACCTGCTAGTGGAAGTGCTGGTATGGTTGGTGCTTTGATTATCGGATTTGTCGGAGGAATTGTTGGATTTATCGGTGTAACTACACTTAAGAAGATCTTCAAAGTTGATGATTCACTTGATGCTTTTTGGGTTCATGGACTTGTAGGTATCTGGGGATCAATTGCTACGGCTATCTTTATCGCTCCGTATCTTAAAGCAGATGATTATAATATGGCTAGTCAGTTAATAGCACAACTTAAAGCAATTGGTTTGACTGTCGCTTATAGTGCAGTTGGAACTGTAGTAGTTTATCTAATTGCAAGTATCTTAACAGGTGGCGGAAGAGTTAGTGCTGAAGAAGAAGAGGTTGGATTGGATGAAGCAATTCACAGTGAAAAAGTGATGAATCTTTAGTAAAATAAATTCTAAAATGATAAAGGATAAAAATGAAAAAAATTGAAGCGGTAATAAAACCTTTTAAACTCGAAGAGGTTAAGGATGCACTAGTTGAAGCTGGTATTGAAGGAATGACAGTTAGTGAAGTTAAAGGTTATGGACGACAGCAAGGTCACACGGAACTTTACCGTGGGGCTGAGTATGTGATAGAGTTCATACCAAAGGTTAAGATTGAGATAGTAGTCAGTAGTGAAGAGTATCTAAACAAAGCACTTGAGATTATCAAGACTACTGCTCATACAGGTAAGATTGGTGATGGTAAGATCTTTGTAAGTAGCATAGATCATGTTGTTCGTATCAGAACTGGTGAAGAGGACGAAGAGGCTCTTTAGTCCATATACATATAAAATAATATAAGGCACAGAAACTTTGAGTGCCTTATATACTCTTTTTTACTCTGCTTAATAGATAATCTTTCAATAAATATAAAACTTTTTAACTGATTAACAAGTGATTTTGTGATGTTCGTAGTATGATTAATAATATTAGTAAAGTTATAAGAAGTGAAGGCAAGTAGCCAAAAGGCTACCTACCAATTCTATATGCGGTAAGATTAGAATTTGTATGTTGCGTAAACTTGAATATCGTTTACTGCATCTGAACCATCATCGATATCAGTGTTTACATATGCAGCTGTGATATTTAGATTGTTAAAGTCACGACCTGCAGTAACAGCTATTTCGCTCATGTCAGGATCAGTAGCATGATCTGCATTTGTATAGTAAATACCTAGATTTGCAACATCTTCTAGATCATAAGTTGCAGTTACATTGAAAGAGTCAGTATCTGATTCAGCTACATGATCGAAGTTCCACCAAGCCTCTGTGTAAAGCTTTGATTGGTCATTGCCAAGGTTTTTAAATCCAAGTGCTTTTGAAGTTCCTGTTAAAGCTTCAACACTTGAATAAGAAGCTGATAAACCTAAACCTTCATATGTGTAACCTACCTTAACTGCATAAGCATTACCATCAGAACCATCATCAGCATCTAACATAGCATACTGAGCACCTAGTCCAAATCCCATTAAATTAGTGTCAGCTTGTAACCAAGCAACTTTTGCAGTACTTGGAGCGATATAATACCAAGCTTGTGTAGTCACTGCTGGAATTAATTTTGTTATAGCACCAAAAGCATAAGCACCCTCATCTGTTAAGAATGAATTGAAACTATTGTCGCTAAAACCGTCAGTTGCATTTACTGTTAATGCTGTATTAGAACCTGCATTATTTGATCTTCCAACCCAAGCTCCAACAAGTGTAGTGTCAACTATATCTTGGTTTAAAGCAACTGCTGCATCGAAAGTATTTTGTGCAATATTCCACTTCTCAGTAAATACCATAGGAGTATCTAGCTCTTGACGACCAAGAACCAAAGTAGTATTTGAGATACCATCAAGCGGGTGGAAAGATAGATTTAAAGTATCAATCCAAATTGCATCATTTAAAGTGTGATTTATCCAAGTCTTACTTACCAAAGTATTCTCTAGACCCATTGTAGAAACACCAGTAACTCCAAAGTTCAAAGTTGTACAAGTATTACAAGTACCAACTGATGAGCTTCCACCAAGATGAACACCTACATTTCCATAAGATCCTTTTTTATCAAAGAAATCATTATCTCCTGAGTCATTTGTTCCGTAGAAAAGCTTCGCCTCTCCACCTACATTTCTCAAACTAATATCAGCCATCAAACTTCCACCAAGAAGCGAAATAGCAACTAAACTAAAACTTAACTTATTCATTACATCTCCTTTTAAATCTTAATAAAGACAATAAAGCATAACAAAAAAATTATTAAAACAAACAATAAGTTCAAAAAAATTTTATAGTCTATTAATTTAAAAAAACTTATGATTTATGTAAATGATATGAGTTTTATACCCTATTTGCTAAACTATACCTAGCATAGTTTTGGAGTATATATAATGAAAACAGTTTTAATTACAAATGATGATGGATTTGATAGTGATGGTTTGTCTGCTTTAATAGAAGCGATTAATGATGTAGCTAAAGTTATAGTTGTCGCACCTACGATTGAGAAGTCTGCTAGTGGGCATAGTTTGACACTTACAAGGCCTCTTCGATTTGTGGAGCTTAGTAAAGATTTTTATAAGCTTGATGATGGAACTCCAACAGATTGTATATATTTGGCTTTAAATGCTCTGTTTGATGAAGATAATAAGCCTGATCTAATTGTTAGTGGTATTAATAAGGGCTCAAATATGGGTGAGGATATCACATATAGTGGAACGGTAGCTGGAGCTATGGAGGGTGTTTTACAAGGTGTGCCTTCAATTGCTATATCTCAAGTATATGAGGGAGGAAAACATACTCTATCATCCAAGGGTTATGATCTTGCAAAAAAAGTTGCAAAAGATATAGTCACTAAGATATTTGAGGATAAGTTTCCACTTCCAAAAAGAAGACTCTTAAATATCAATATCCCACCTCTTAACATCGATGAATGTAAAGGTTACAAGATCACAAATGAAGGATACAGATGCTATGGAAATGATGCTCACAAACACACAAACCCTAGAGGAGAGGAGTACTACTGGATAGGGCTTCATCCTCTTGAGTGGAAGAGTAGAAAAGATGAATATAT
Organism: uncultured Sulfurospirillum sp.; assembly: GCA_964647715.1. Classification (GTDB taxonomy): domain Bacteria; phylum Campylobacterota; class Campylobacteria; order Campylobacterales; family QNZT01; genus QNZU01. The sequence goes on from CAZYJF010000031.1 coordinate 9,366, forward strand.
TTGTGATTTTGATGCCATTGAACAAGGGTATGTATCTATCACTCCTATCATGCTTGATTTTAGTTCTTATGAGGATATAGATACTCTCAAAGGTTGGATTTGAGATACAAAAGATGCGAAGATCTCTTTGGAGAGGATTTTAAAAGGATTCAAAGATCTAAAGTTTTACTACTTGGAGTAGGGGGAGTTGGTGGTGTGGCTCTTGAGTGTCTTGTTAGAAGTGGAGTTGGAGATATTACGATTGTTGATTTTGATACCTTTGAGCAGAGCAATCAAAACAGACAGCTTGAGAGTGAAAATATTGGTCTTAAAAAGGTAGAGGCTTTTAAGAGGAAGTATCCGAAGTTAAATATCTTGGATTTAAAAGTTACTCCAAAGTGGTGTGAAGAGTTTGATTTTTCTTCATATGATCTTATCATCGATGCTATTGATGATATGAGTGCCAAGGTGGCTTTGGCAAAAGTGGTTCATAAAAAGCTCATCTCCTCTATGGGTGGAGCCAAAAGGGTTGATCCTAGTAAAATAAAAAGAGCCTCTATCTGGAAAACAAAAGGCGATGCATTGGCTAGAAAGTTTCGATATGAGCTAAGACAGGCTGGATTTAGTGGGGATTTTGAGGTGGTTTATTCTGATGAAGAGCCAAAGTGTAAAGATTTGGGTTCGTTTATGGGGGTGACAGGAAGTTTTGGCTTTCATCTTTGCTCACTTGCAATTGAAAGGTTAAGAGATTGAGAGCTGTTTTTTGGGTACTGATATGTCTAGGATTTTTAAATGCCACGACTTTGGAGTTTTTAGATTCGAAGGTGCTAAAAAATCCCAAGATCAACGGACTTAAATTTACAGAGATTTCCGATATCGCCTATGATAAAAAAGATGATATTTTTTATGCCCTAAGTGACCAAGGAAAGGTTTTTACTCTTCGTATTGAGATAAAAGATAAAAAAATAGGCAAGATAAAGTATCTAAAGGGTTACAGACTAAGAGGGAAGAGAGGATTTTTTCTACCAAAAAGAAGAAGAGACAGTGAGGGGATGGCACTTGTAGGGGATAAGATTTGGATTAGCTTCGAAAGAAGAGATAGGATTGATGTCTATGATAAAAAATTTCATTTTATCAGGCATCTAAAACTTCCAAAAGAGTTGAAAAGATTAACCGATACAGATCACTCAGGTGATGGTTTTGAAGCATTAACTTACGATAAAAGATTTGGATTTATCACAGCTAGAGAGTACCCTTTTTGGCAAGAATCCAAAGCCTTTCACACTATATACTCATCATCTGGAGCGATTTGCAAGATAAAAAGAGATAAAATCAAAAGCTCAATTACTGAATTTGAGATGCTAAAAGATGGTTCACTTTTGGCACTGTTTCGAAAATTTAGTTTAAGAGAGTTTAAGTTTGTTATAAAGTTAAAGCGAATCGATATCTTGCATCCGGTTAATGGTCTTTGCAAAACCGAAGAGCTTGTGAAATTGGATCTCTTAAGAGATAAATATGTTGACAATTTTGAGGGATTGACCCATTTTAAGGATGATCTATATTTGATTGTCAGTGATGATAATGATAATATCTTTCAAAAGACGATTTTGAGATTGATAAGGATTAAATTATGAGACTTTTTATGACTATGGTACTTCTTAGCTCACTTCTTTTTGGGGTGGAGTTTAGAGTCGGTAAGGGAACTTACAAGAGTGAATTTCAGATAATGGATTTTATGGATTATGATGTGAGTTATGATACTCTTGTCTTTGGGCTGACAGTACCTAGAGTTGAGATAGTAGATAGGCTCTTTTTTTATGGTGATTTTGACTATCATACGACTGATACAAGAA